>MAVP01000086.1 GCA_001751075.1 Desulfobacterales bacterium S7086C20
TTTGGGAAAGGTACGAGATATCAAGGCTTTTGTCTTGGATGATAAAATTGATCTTAGGACCAGGGATGGCAAGTGGTATTCTGGCAGTGTTACAGCCCCTGCAATGGAAGGAACCTATCCACTAAAGATCTATGTGACCGATCGATGGAATCGGCTTTTCAGCATGGATGCCATGGCCGGCCTAACCGTTCAAAATAGGCCACAGGAAATTGCCCTTTCTGTCCAAAACCGATCTATTTCACCTAACAACGATGGTGTCAGGGATCGTGTATTATTTGTTCCTGAGATATTGAAGGCTATCACGCTTAAAGGCTGGAAGGTTGAGATTACAGACGGAGATGGCCGGATTGTTCGGTCAGAACAAGGCATGGGGGCGTTGCCGGAGGGGTTTGTTTGGCGTGGCGTGGATGACCAGTACAAGGCAGTTAAGGACGGGATCTATTTTTGCAGATTGATTGCTGAAGATGAGGCCGGCAATACGACTTCCACGCCAGAAGAAAAAATTGTAGTTGACGCAACACCGCCAAAGATTTCTGTTGAGATTGCTGATGAAAACGAAAAGGGTGTAACGTTGGCCTTAAAGACTGATGATGTAAATCAAATAGGCTACTGGGAACTGATTGTTTACAACACAGAAGGTGTGAAGGCGGCAGCCTTTGATGGAAAGGGCGATATTCCTTCGACTCTAATGGTGGCTACAGTAAAAAAAAAATTAGTGTTGGCCTGAAAGAAGCTGTCGAATCCGGTTTTACTTACTCTATTGAGGTAAATGATGTTCTAGGCAACCGGCTTTATATAAAAAAGGAACCCTTGAAACGTTCCGAGATTGAAGAAGTTTACGTTGAGCCGCCTGAGAAAGAAAGAAATGTTTGGATTGAGGATTTTTGATTGGAATAAGTTGATAAAGATCCTGGCGGTGTTTGGCCTTGTGGTGGGTGCGGTTTTTTGTTCCATGGTTTTCTCGGAGGACGACTCGACAGAGATCTCTTGTGTTTCTGAATCATGCCACCTGGACATGTACAACGATGATGCTTCTAGTCCTTATCCACATTCACCATTTATTGAAAAGCAATGCGGAGAGTGCCACTTAGAAGCTGATGCCACGAGTAATAGTGTGAGCGATGTGGTAAGTAAGGTCGTCATTCAGCCGGTAGTTATTACCTGCCCTGATTATCTTGTTGAGCATACTGTCGTGATTAAAGGGCTCGTTCCTGAAGCGAAGTTCGACATCAATGTTACCATGCAAAACAAGTTGGGGAATAAGGTAATAAAGCAATTCAATGCCATTGTACCTGCAAATGAACAGGATGTTAGACTGAATGACGAGAGGGCGCCTGAGATATCCGAGGTTAAGGCCGGCCCAATTTTGAGGGGAGTGTTCCTTGAAACCACAATAACGTGGGAGACCGATGAGGTATCCACTTCTGCGGTAGAATTCGGAGTGTCCGAGCAATATGACAATATTACGCCGGAAGACGGCCTATTAGTCAAGCATCACAGCGTTACTGTATACGGTCTTGAAGAAAACAAAAACTATTACTTTCGAGTCAAGTCAGAAGACATTTTTGGTAATAAAGGTGTTTCCGAAGACCTTGAGTTTAGCACAGGCAAGGTGTTGTCTGAATCAGATGTTGAACTGGAAGATACTGATGTTGGCTATGGTAGTGAGTTCAATATCAGGAAGGCCGAGATCTTTGTTGTCGGTTCAGATCTTGGCTTGTATCTTGAAGCGACAGTGCCGACTAGCTTAAGGGTTGAGTATATTAAGGTTGAAGAACCGCAGGGAGAGGAGCTTGAGCAGGATTGGGTAACTGGAACAACGGATAGCGAAGACGTGCATGACGAATTGCGTGAGAGAAAGGAGTGGGCGATTGATGCTTGTTATCGGTGTCATCCGCCTGAAGAGCTGGGGCTGTCACATCCAGTGGGGATAGAACCAAAAGATACAACAACGATTCCCGAAGATCTACCCATGGAGGACGGTGTTATAACTTGTGTTACGTGCCATAAGCCTCATGGTGGTGACATGAAATATTTCGCCCAGAAAGAGATCACAAAGGAAATCTGCATTTCCTGCCATTTAGGATATTAACATGGAGGGTACTGGAAGAGAGCTAGAGTTGTCCGGCTGGCTCATAGGCACTTTGGTTGATTTAGAGTCAGGAGGGGGTCATGTCTGCCGAAAGGGGTTATAAGCGCAAAAGATTCTTTAACTATTCCATAAACAAACGATTGCAGATACGGATGTTGTTTAAGGTTTGGGCGATTGTCTTTATATCGTTGTTGCTTGCTGGGATTATCTTTTATCTGTACAGCAATATCAATGTGGGTAATTCATACCGCTTGTTTCATGTGAAGGCGAAGAACTTTCTGGATTTTTTGCTACCCGTCCTTGTAAGCGGCTTTTTTGCTAGTTTGATTCTGGGGGTGCTCATTGCACTTTTCTTCCCTCATGCCTTTGCGGGGCCCCTTTACAGGATAGAAAAGGAGCTTGCCGGCATTGGTGGGGGAGACTTGACCAACAAGATAAAGCTTCGAAGGGGAAGTGAGGTGCCTGAGTTGGTCGATGCTATCAATGCGATGGTTGCCGATTTAAGGGCGCAAGTCCAAAAGATAAGTGATGCAGCCGAGGAGATGGGAGGCATAATCAAAAAATCTTCCTCTCAAGGCGCAGATGAAACCCTTGGTAAGATTGAAGAGGCAAATAAAAGACTCCAAGGGGCAGTAAAAAACTTCAAATTGTGATCATAGATAGTTTCGTAAAAAATCGGGATAGTGATTACTTGAAACAAGAAAATGATTATAAGACCGTTGCGAGCTTTACGCCGTTTGGCTTGAGAAAACCCCGTGGTTATTCCTGCCTTTTCTTTGTGTTGCTTTTTTTACTTCCCGCCTGTTCGCATTGTGGTCCGGATACATATATAAGGAATGACTATGATCGGGCAAAAATCAAAAAGGTTGCTGTTTTTCCTTTTTATAACAATACGCAGGCCACCGAAGCCGGCAAGGTTGTTACAGCTGCTTTTATTGCCGGCTTGGTTGAAAAGGGAAGGTATAGGGTTGAATTTTCCGGCAATATCAAAAGCTTTTTAGTCAGTGAGCGAATAATTGTAAGGACAGGCATTGATCTAGATACCATAAAGCTTATGGGCAAAAGACTTAATATAGATGCTGTTGTTTTGGGCCAGGTGGAAGAATATGTTGGCTCCAAGGAGACACGCAGAGGCGTTGTGCCTCTTGTTTCTATAGGTTCAAGGATGGTAGATGTCGATACCGGAAAGATTCTCTTTATGGCTCATCACAGGAAAACGGGTAACGACTATATCAAGGTCTTAGACTTTGGAAAAATCAGGTCGGTCGGCGAATTGACGAAGAGAGTGGTTGGGGAGATAATCGAGACTATGCCTTAGAGCAGTTGTCAGTTATCAGTTGTCGGTTGTCAGGGTTCAGGTGCCGGTTATGAGAAAGGTGTTTTTGATTTCGTGTTTGCTGGTTTTCGTTGTGGTTACGGCCCAACCTATATGCCCAGCTGTTGCTGGGGAAAATAGCGTCATTGCCGAAGTAAATGGTGAAACCATTGATGAAAAAACTTTTAATGACAGGATTAGAACCATTCACAAGTATAAGCCGGGGATGCGGCCTGAAGGTGGCGCGGGGCAGTTAAGTGTTGCCGATCTTGTTGAGGATATGATTGATGAGCGGCTCATGATCCAGGAGGCGCTCAGGGTAGAACTGGACAAATCGGCTGATTTTAAGAAAAAGATGGCCTCTTTCATAGCAACCCAGTCTATTTTGAGGTTGAGAAGAGAGGTGGTTATTGAGAAAATCGATGTAAACGAAGAAGAGATCAACGATTATTTCAAGGAGCATTATCAAAAAGGTGAAACCTCTGAGCAGGAGATTTCGGGGCGATCAGAAAAACGGATCAGGAAAAGCTTAAGAAAAGAGCAGGAAAAGAAGCTGTCGGATGATTTCGTTTCTCACTTAAAAGACAAGGCCGATATTCAGGTTGATTGGAGCTTTGTAGAACTGCTTGATTCTGAAAAACCTTATGAAGGAGATAAATCGGAAATTGGGCGTGTAAACGGTAAACTCATCTTGATTGAAGATTTTGTAAACGACTTAAGGCAGGCTACCCGAAGGTGGAGCGCAAGGCACAAAGGTCCAAAGGCCAAAGACCGGATGCAGAGCCGGCCAAAAGATCTGAAGAAAGATATCGTAGAGCAGCTTATTAAATATGAACTTATCGAACAGGAGGCTTTGAAGCGCAATTACTTGAAACACCCGGATTTTGCTGCTATGGTCAAAAAGCGCAAAAAAGGCCTTCTGAGTAATGCCTTCAAGGCAAAGCTTGTTTATCCCCTGGCTGTGCCGACGGAAAATGAGTTGACACAGTATTATAATGAACATATAGACGATTTCAAACAAGGCTACGAAGTATGGATTCGCAATATTTCCTTTAAGGAGAGAAAAGAGGCGGAAAAGATCCTCCAAGAGCTAAAGCAGGGTGCCGACTTTGAGTATTTGGTTGGTGAGCTGACAAATGGCGGCATGCCAAGAAAATCGAGGGTGTGGGTTCACAGTGGGGAACTATCCTCGCCAGTGAGGAGTGCGCTACGTGGGTTGAAAGTGGGCGAGGTCAGCGACGTTATTGCTGACGGCAAAGACTTTAAGATTGTTAAGTTGAAGGGTAGAAGGGGAGGAGAGCCGGTAGCGTTTTCTAAGATTACTGATAGGCTAAAGAAGTTGGTAGGGCGACAGAAATTTGACAGGGTGCTATCAGAGTATTTGGCAGAGCTACGCAAAGCCTCCGAGATCAAGATCAATGAAAAGGTGTTGAAGCAAATTAAAGAAAAGTACTGGAAGGATGTGCCTGTTGAACAGGGAGAGTAGGAAAAGGGGTTTTAGTCACAAAGCCGCGAAGACACGAAAAACGGCCATTTTGTTTTTGTTGGTTTTGGTGGTGACCGTTTGGGGGCTTGTTTCTTGTGAAAAGCGGTTTCCCGGGGGGTTGATAAAGAAAAAGTGTGTGGATTGTCATCAGAAGGAGGCAGAAAAGTTCAAGAAGGCAAAGGTTGTTCACGGTCCTGTAGACGATGGCGATTGTGAATTGTGCCACAGGTCTCACGGGGTCATTGGGGGGGCTTACCTTAAAGTAGACAAAAAAAAGCTTTGTTATAGTTGCCATAAGCATACACATGACTTCCTTAAACAAAAGCATGTACATGGCCCAGTGAAAAATGAAGAGTGCATAAGTTGCCATGATCCTCACTCGTCGATGAATAAGGATTTGCTAAAGCAAAAGGGACGTAATCTTTGCTTTATTTGCCACGAGAAGGGACCTTTTACAAGACAGACGCAACATGAGGCGTTTTCTGAAAAGGGGTGTTTGACCTGCCATGACGTTCATGGCTCCGATTATGAAAAATACCTCTTTGAGTCTAAGGAAAATATCTGCAAGGAGTGTCATAATCTTGACAGCTCAGGGTTTAAAACGGCTCATTCCGGGTATAGGCCCGGAGAGAAATCATGCGTGTCATGTCACACGCCACATTCTTCGTCCAACATGAAGTTGCTCCGTGAGTTTGTACATCCGCCCCTTGACGAAAACCAATGTGTTGAATGTCACTATCAACCGGGGTCAGACCGCTCATTAGAGGTAAGGCGGGAGGGAGCCGTGCTTTGTTACGGATGTCACAAAAAGAGCAAGAAAGACTTTAAGAAAGGCCACGTCCATTTGCCCGTAGGAAAAGGTGATTGCCTGGCCTGCCACAGCCCCCATGCCACAGATTACAGTAGCCAGACCGTTACATCTGATGGAAAGCTGTGTTATCTTTGTCACAAAGAAACAGAGTCATTGTTCAAAAAAGCCAATATTCACAAGCCTGTACAAGATAACCACTGTACTGAGTGCCATGACCCACACGCATCAGCCAATGAATATGCATTGATAAACACCGGCAAGGCGCTTTGTTACCAGTGTCATACTAAAGAAGAATTTTCACGGCCGGTTGTTCACAGCCCTGTCGAGAAGGGTGCGTGTATAACCTGTCACGATCCACATGCTTCCGAGGAGAAATATGAACTAAAACTTGCTGAGAAGAAACAGTGTTATACGTGCCACCAAAAGGAAAAGATGCTTTTTGATCGTGTAAATGTACACACTCCAATTCGTATCGGACGCTGTGTGGTTTGCCACAACCCACACTCGACAGTTCAAAAAAAGCTTTTGATTAAAGCGCCTGACAGAATTTGCTTCAACTGCCACCAGGGTATGTTGGATGAGATCGCCGGCGGGAGTATTCACGATTCTTTCAGGGCCGGGCGATGTTTTACGTGTCATGATGAACATGCCAGTGATAATGATTTTCAGCTAGTTGAATCAGGGGGGGATAATTGTTATAGATGCCACAAGGGTGTGAAGATAGAGTCAGAAAAAAGTACCTATAACCATGCCCCCCTCAAAGATGGGGAGTGTGTGGCGTGTCACAATCCGCATGGAAGCAAGATAGCCGGGCGGTTAAATAGGCCATTAGGGAGCTTGTGTTTGTCATGCCATAAGGATTTAGCCGAGCACCTGGAAAAGGACAGATTCCAGCACATGCCGGCAAAAGAAGGGACCTGTTTGGAGTGTCACGTGCCTCACTACGCAGATGTTGAGGATCTACTTGCAGAAACAGGGGCAGATCTTTGCAAAGGTTGTCATAAGCTTGACGAGGCTTCTATGGAAATTGCCCATCACGCAATTGGCCTGGAAGGGACCAATTGTACCGGCTGTCACGAAGGACACAGTGCGGATAATGAGGGATTGATGCACAAGGTTCTGCATGCCCCCTTTGAAAAAGAAGAGTGTGTGGCATGCCATTAATCAGTGTCCATCCATAAATGGCATATTTTGGCCCAATACGGCGTTCTCCGCGGGTTTTCATCCTCGACGCAGCGCTGCTGCGACTGCGGTGAAAACCCTTGTGCGGCCTTGTCTTGGACCAAAATCTACCCTTTCTGGACGGATACTGGCCCCAGATACTCCACCGGAGTCTAGGAGTTCGTGGATGGGCTCTAGTTAATCGTGGCTAAAGAGTGGTTAAAGTGAGTTGAAGTTAAGGATGAGTATGTATTTAAAACGGATTCACACATCTTATTTACTGACTTTCGTGGTGGTATTCTTGCTACTGGTATTCCTTGGTCAGACTACTTATGCGAAGAATGCGAAGGTTAGTTTTCAAAAGTGCCTGTCGTGTCATCCTGACCTTAAGGAAGAGCTTTCCAGGAAGGATGCTCACGAGCCCTTTAAGGGATTCAAATGTTCAAGCTGCCATAACCCCCATGCCGCAAAATATGAGTATCTAGTTAAAGATGAGATCGATAAGCTTTGCAAGGGGTGTCATCAGCGTGAAAAGAAACTCCTTGCCAAAAGTCATAAGCATGAGCCTTTTCAACAAGGGGAGTGTCTTTCCTGTCACAGACCTCATGCCTCGAATAACAAGAAGCTATTAAAGGCAAAGGGCCAACAGCTTTGTTTCGAGTGCCATAGCAAAAAAGAAGGAAGCTTTTCAAAGAAACACAAGCACAACCCTGTCAGTAAAGGTCTATGTCTTACTTGTCATAGACCTCACGCGTCCGATCACGAGGCTTTAGCGAAAAAAGAGCAAAGAAACCTGTGTGTGGGTTGTCATTCAATCGCAGACAGCAAGACAAAAAGTGCTCATCTTGGTTATCCTATAGAGGGTACGGACTGCATGTTGTGTCACAACCCTCACGGATCTAGTCGCAAGGGGCTGATTAGGGAGGCCAGGCACACGCCCTTTGCGCGTAAAAGGTGTAGATCCTGCCACAATGGGCTTCGGTCTCGAAATCCTTTGGGATTGAAAGGCAAAGGTGCCTCTGTATGCGCAGAGTGTCATTCCGAGGTGTTGGAAACCTTCAATAAGATTAACAGCCATGTAACCAAGGGGATATTTTGCGTGAATTGTCACAACCCCCACGCCTCAGATGAGGAGGCCTTGAGAAAGGCGAAAGAGGCGAAGATATGTTTTGATTGTCATGTGGATACTAAACGTCATGTAAATGATAAGAAGAGCAGGTATAAACATCCTCTCTTGGAAAAAAAGGAATGTACTCCATGTCATCGTCCACATGGGTCTAATTTTAAACTCTTCTTTGCCGGTGATGAGATTAAGGACTGTACTGGGTGCCACGAAAGACACGCAAAATTTACCCATCCCATAGGGGAGAAGGCCATTGATCCCAGATCGAAACAGATGATTACATGCATTACCTGTCACAATCTGATGGGCAGTCCTAATCAGTTTGCACTGCGATTTGATCGAAAAAAGGAACTTTGCATCCAGTGTCATAAGGGGTATTGATCAGTTGACAGTGGTCAGTTGCCAGTGGTCAATGGTTTGTGGTCAGTTGTCGGTTGTCAGTGATCAGTGGGTAGCTGTCGAAAAATTAAAAAAATGAACGTCCAACATCGAACATCCAACATCGAATGTTGAATGGGAAAAGATGAAAAAAATGAGTAATATGTGTAGAAAGATTTGTTTCTTTTGTCTCGTTGTGTTTTGTTGTCTGCTTATACCGGTGGCCGGGTTCAGTGAGGAGAAGGTAAGACACCTGACTTCCATTACCAGTGGAGGAGAGTTTGGCCGGCTTGGCGTCCTTGGCGGTTTGTTCTATGATGAAGCCAAAGACCGCCTTTATGTGACGGATGCCAGTCACAATCGCATACTTGCCTTTGACTCCGATTTCAAGTTTATCTCTGAGTTTACTGGCGGGGAGGCCCTGAACTGGCCTACAAGCCTTACTAGAGACAGCCGGGGCCGGTTCTTCGTGGCACAGCCCAGTGAAGGCAAGGTCATTGTAATTGACATAGCGCGAGAGGATATTAACCCGATAGATCTTTCCGCTATTCCATCTGAAAATCGAATATATCCATGCAACCTGGCCATTGACTCATTCGATAACCTTTATGTGGTCGACAAGGCGAACCGGCGTATACTTATTTTCGATATAAATTTGGAATTTAGCAAAGAGATTCCCGTAAAAAACGGGCGAGGCCTTAAGGATGTGAGGGTGGACTCCAGTGGTCGCGTATATACGCTTAGTACGATTGATGGTTCTGTGCGTATTTATAGTACCGGCGGGAAATTATTGTCCAGATTTGGCAAAAGGGGGACAGAGCCTGGAGAGTTTCGTTTTCCTGTAAGCCTTGCTGTGGATCGAAAGGGTCTCATATATGTCTTGGATCAGCATATGTGCAAGGTCCTTGTCTTCAACAAGCGAGGGGAATTTCTCTTTGATTTTTCACGCCTCGGATGGAGAGAGGGACGGCTCCATTATCCTTCGTATATTTTCATAAACCGATCTGAAAGAATCTTCATCATAGATCGCCAAAATTCCCGCATAAGTATTTTCGAGTAGAAATACGAATTCAAGTTTCCGCAAGATCAAGGACTATTCCGCAGGATGGTGGAATTGGATCCCGTCCATAACGGGACCCAAAGGGCGAGGGGCATGGACGCTCCGAGTCAAAACAAGGAGTTTCGCCGTGGTGTGCCGTGGTGCGTTGCACAAGTAACTCCGTGGTTTGACAATGACCTGTCTGCCGGCCGGCAGGATTGTGGAAAAGGGCCATTTCTGGATGGAAACCAACTAAATGCTGACATGATTAAGAAAAAATTTGTAATAGGTGAGATGGCGGTAATCCCTGCCATTTGCTTTTTTGCCTTTTTTCTGTGGGCTGTTGCGGCGGCTGAAACGAAGGCCGGGCAAGCGCCAGCCTATGTTCCGGGTGAACTATTGGTAAAGTTTACCCCTGCTGTTCGCATTGCCGCCTCAGCCGATTATCGTGCTCGTTTGGGTGTTTCCTCTTTAAAAACCTATGAGATTACCGGCGCTCAGCACGTAAAGCTT
>MAVP01000087.1 GCA_001751075.1 Desulfobacterales bacterium S7086C20
GCTTGGATCGGAACGGGGGAGTGTTGTCTCAAAAAAAGGTGACAACATAGCTTGATCTTTTCCTGGTACTCTTGCCATCATCACGCTTGAAACCATTATCAAGAAATTTAAGATGTTACAAGAGCCATCTGTAGTTCGAACAGGCTCTGATTATTTACGATATTCGACGATAATCTATGTTTCGGCCGGAATGAAGATTCCTTGCCCAATCGCCCCCTAGAACCAGCACCCTTTCCACACGTTGCCCCAACGTATCACGAGCCTTTTGCCAAACCACTAACTCGATGTAATACTTAACTATTTCCCTCAAATCCTCGGATCCTCAAACCCTTGAACCCTGATCATCTACCAACCCTTTGTGAAATGACCTATCCTTCCGTCTTTGCCGAAAGGACCGCCGTTTGGGCCGTATCCCCTGAATCTTGTCGGTAAAGCACTTTATCAATTCAAAATAGGTCTTGCCGGCATCTATCATAATCGTATTATGATCAGCCCCTGGTATCATATGAAATTCCTTGCTCCGGGCAGCACTATGAACCTGTAACAGCTCAGCGCTTGCTATAGGGATGATCTGATCGTTTCGTGCGTGTATAATCAAAGTAGGTTTGGAAAACTGTTCAATCTTTTGAATATTCTTAAAGCCTTGCGCTTCCGAAATCCCCACAGACTCTGTATCAACGCTCAAGCACTGCAAAAGTGGCACCGTAAGAGCAAAGCCACTTTCAATGACAATACCTGCCATTTCCTCTCCGTAAGAAGCCGCCAACTCCAACGCGCAGGCACTTCCAAGGGAACGGCCCATAGCAAGGAGGGGACCTGTCCGTCCTTCGCTTTTCAGCCATTTCTGAACATCTTTGAAAATATAGTGGGCATCACTTAGCATGGTACTTGCCGTAGGCACACCCCCGCTCCTGCCATAACCCCTGTAATCCACAGCCAAGAAACTCAACCCGTATTCGTTATAAATGGGGCCAACGGGATCATAATCCTCGACAATCTCCCCGTTACCGTGAAAAAACAATATATTAGGGGCTTTCCCATCCGCCATGTAAAACCTGGCGCCGATCTTAATTCCTTCTTCAAGCGTAATATCGTAGTCTGTTGCATTCGCGGGCGGACTGGACCCTGAGTCTTTTCTCGGATGAAAAAGCATTTGAAGGACCGCCGGGTGGTCCAGTTTGGAATAGTCAAAAGCCTCAGTCGTCATAATGGTCTCCTTTCTCAAGTTGGAAAAGCCCTTGAAAACCTGTCGAAAAGCCTATATACAAAGGGTGTAGTATGCAACCAGAAATTCAATGTGATTATTGATAATAAGGAGGCAAGTAAAAATAAGTTGTGATCTGCTTTCAAAGAATAGCTGAACGGCACATAAAAGAGGCCATTAAGGAAGGGGTCTTAGACGACCTGCCGGGGGCCGGAAAACCGCTGGTCTTCAAAGACGACTCCCACGTCCCCGAGGATCTCCGAATGACCTATAAGATCTTAAAGAATGCCGGGTTCGTACCGCCCGAGGTCACGCTAAGGAATCACATTGCAAAAGCTGAGGAACTCCTGGCAGGAACGGAAGACATCGAAGCCAGGTATCGTCAAATCAAGAAGTTAAACTTTCTTATCATGAAACTCAACACAGCAAGAGGTACTCGTATCAGCCTCGAAATGGACCAGCATTACGAGAAAAGGATACTGGAACGCCTGGGTCATGATACCTGATGCCTGTTGACAGAAACACTCTTCTTCTTGATCTTTATAAAAGACTTTTTAGCAGCTTTGGCCCCCGCCACTGGTGGCCGGGAGATTCCCCCTTTGAAATAGCGGTAGGAGCCATCCTTACCCAGAACACGGCCTGGCGCAACGTTGAAAAGGCCATAGCAAACCTAAAGAAAAAGAACCTGTTGTCTGCTGAAGCCATCTATAGCCTACCAGTGGAGGATCTGGCAGCTCAGATCAGATCGGCAGGCTACTATAATATCAAGGCCAAAAGGCTAAAACACTTCGTCAAATTTTTGTTCCGGGAAAGCGGGGGCAATTTAGACCGCCTCCTTACCTGGGATCTTCATATATCAAGAAACGAGTTGCTATCAATCAACGGGGTCGGGCCGGAAACCGCTGATAGCATTTTGCTTTATGCCGCCAACAAACCAACCTTTGTTGTAGATGCCTATACAAGGCGTATCTTGTCCAGGCATAGACTCATGCCAGAGGAGGTCTCTTACGACGAAGTCCGCTCTTTTTTCATGGACTCTCTAGAGCCTGACGTGTATATTTTTAACGAATTCCATGCACTCTTGGTCCATTTGGGCCACACGTTTTGTACAAAGAGAAAACCAAAGTGCTCTGCTTGTCCAGCTATGGGGTGGAATAATGACTAAACTGAACCTGGCCTTGCTTTCGGGCGGCATTTCATCTGAAAGAGAGGTTTCTCTCAAGGGGGGCGAACAGGTATTTGAAGCCCTTAACAAGGATAACTACAAGATAATCCGCTACGATCCGGCCACTGATCTGGGCAGACTTGTAGCTGATGCCGAAAAAATCGATGTTGCATTCATTGTGTTGCACGGTCCATACGGTGAAGACGGCACTGTTCAAGGGTTACTCGACCTCCTTCACGTCCCCTACCAAGGTTCGGGCGTGCTGGCAAGCGCCTTGGCCATGGACAAACTCGTGTCTAAACGCCTTTACCAAGAAGCCGGGCTCCGTGTACCTCCTTTCAACGTGTTAACGCAGGGCCGGCCTTTTGATCCAGAGGCATTTGTGCAAAAACCGGGATACCCTTTAGTTGTAAAACCCAGGCGTGGGGGGTCCAGTGTTGGGACTAACATAGTCTCCACCCCCGATCAATTGCAAGAAGCTTGCGACAAGGCCTTCGCATTTGACCCTTCTTTGATTATTGAGGTCTATCTTGAAGGAACTGAAATAACTGGGGGCATTCTGGGAAATGATGCACTACAACACCTTCCCATCGTGGAGATAGTACCTGCTGCAAGCTATACCTTCTTCGATTATGAGGCGAAATACACAGAGGGGGCCACGAGAGAGATCTGCCCGGCACAAATCAGCGATGCGCTTTCCGTCCAAGCCCAGTCAATAGCTGAAACGGCTCACAAGGCCCTCGATTGCCGGGGATACAGCAGGACCGATATGATCATTCATCGGAATGAAATCTTTGTGCTTGAAACCAATACCATCCCCGGCATGACCCCTGTCAGCCTTTTCCCACTAGCTGCCCAAGAGGCGGGATTCTCTTTTGAAAGGCTTCTCGACCGCTTGATAGAACTTGCGCTGGAAGATCATAACGGGGGTTGATATCCATGATTATCCGATCAAGCCGTGAACTTAGAGAACACTATGACGAATTGAAGCCGGGGGATTGCTTTATCGGCATGCTCGGCTTTAGGAACATAAAATACCGCGTTTTTGTTGACCTATTAGAAAGAGGAATTCGGATACTGCCTTCGGCCATATCTCAAACGCTTAGCAGTTCCAAGGCGGCTCAATCCCACGTCCTGAGACAGTGGATGATTCCCAATACGTTAACTATCACCGGGCGTGCAGATCTTATGCGTACCATCAACATCTACAATGAGCACAACATCGGTCCTGTAGTCACAAAAGAAGACCGCTTTGATTGTGGCTTTGGTATTCATAAGTGGGACGATATTGAAGCGGTATACAACCATGCATCCCTCAACGCAAACACCTACCCTTTCGTAGTACAACCCCTTATCAGTAATTACACAGACATACGCGCAATTGTTGCGGGAGATTACTGCGAGGCATACACGAGAGAAAACCAGTATAACTTCAGGATGAACCTTACGGCAGGTGGCAGGAGCAGGTCCTACAAGTTGAACAAGGATCAACTTGCCCTTTGCCATGACGTCATGAAACGGGGAAGATTTCCTTACGCCCATATTGACATCCTCGTTACCGACAATGGCCTCAATTATGTATCAGAGATTTCCTTAAAAGGCGGCATGAAAGGGGCGATTATCGATCGCAAAAAATTGGATGCGATAAAAATGGGGATTCTGGAAAAAATGGGGGGACAGGAATTGTGAATTGACAAACCTGTGATTTTCCCTTGACAAAACGAAGGCATCAAGGTATGGGGACATAATATTTTTTGCCACATCTAATATCTTTGTTGATTTTATTAAGTTACCAAAACTTACTTGTCTGGAGTACCCATGAGCACATCAGAAGAAAAAGAGCGAAACGTGGCTGGAGGTGAGCAGAGAACGGAAGGCAGTAGTTGGCGCTTTCTTGTCCCTGTAATTGCTTTTTTTGCGGGCTTTTTGGTGTTTCTGTGTATCGGTTGGGGTATCTTTCCAAAGATCCTCTATTCTGAGAAACAACAACCGATAGATTTCAATCATCAACTCCATGTGGACGAGATGGGAGATTGCGAAGCCTGCCACTACTTCAGGGAAGATGGTAGTTTCTCTGGAATTCCTAAAAGCGAGAACTGTATTGAATGTCATGAGTCCGCCATGGGAGAACACCCCGAAGAGGCAAAGCTCATTGACCAATACATTGAACCGGGAAAAGAAATCCCGTGGCTGAGTTATGCCCGACAACCTGACTGTGTCTTTTTTTCTCATGCCGCCCATGTGAGAATGGCTGGACTGGACTGTATGACTTGCCACGGTCCCATAGGTGAGTCGGAGCACACGAGACCTTATCAATATAACCGACTCACAAAGTACAGTCGAGATATCTGGGGCTGGAATATTGCGGGTATCAAAACGAACACATGGGACCGGATGAAGATGGATGATTGCGCAGAGTGCCACGAGGAAAACGGCACCAATCAAGCCTGTTTTGTATGCCATAAGTAAGATACATTAGTTACCTTTCTAGGTTTGATCTGAGGGGAAAGTTTATGAAACTGGATAGAAGAGCTTTTATAGAACTCACAGTTGGGGCTTCACTGGGAGCCGGCGCCGGCATTACTTTTTCACCGTTGCCCTGGAAACTAACAGACGATGTTGCCATCTGGACACAAAATTGGCCGTGGACGCCTGTCCCCTCTGAGGGGCAAGTCTCTCATGCAGATACTATCTGCAATCTTTGTCCCGGCCATTGCGGCATTACTGTACGGAAAGTTGAGGGCCGTGTCACAAAGATTGAGGGCAGGCAAGGGTACCCTGTCAATGACGGTGGCATTTGCCCTCTAGGCGCTGCGGGACTCCAGCTTCTTTACGGTCCGTGGCGCGTACCAGGGCCAGTGAGACGAGTCGGAAAAAGGGGCGAAAGGAACTGGGAAAGGATTTCCTGGGATAAGGCAATTGCCGAAGTAGTCACAAAGCTCTCTGATTTACGAAGCAAGGGGAAACCTGACACAGTCGCCTGCATCACGGCCACCGACCAAGGCACCGTACCGCAGTTGTTTTCCCGCTTTATGGAGGCATACGGCTCCCCGAATTACATCCGTACGGCCTCGGCTGAGGATACCAACGAGCTGGCAATGAAGCTCTTACAAGGCAAAGACGCCTCGGTAGGCTATGATCTTGAAAAAGCAAACTTTATACTCAGCTTTGGAAGCGGACTAATTGAGGGGTGGGGATCTCCCGTACGTACAATCCAAGCTCACAGCAAGTGGCGTTCCGGCAACGGGAAGAAGGCTGCCACCGTGGTTCAGATTGAACCCCGCCTTTCAAATACTGCCGCGAAGGCCGATATGTGGTATCCGGTCAACCCCGGCACGGAAACGGCCCTTGCTCTCGGTTTAGCACATGTAATCATAAAAGATTCGCTCTACGATAGCACCTTTGTCAATAATTCAACCTCAGGCTTTGCCGAGTGGCGCAAGATGGTAATGTCTGAATACTCGCCTGGGGATGTTTCTGCCACTACCGGGCTTTCTGCCGCCAAGATAACCAACCTGGCCAGGGCCTTTGCAAAGGCCGGACGTCCTCTGGCCGTCTGGGGGCGTGGCAAGGGAACCACGCCGGGAAGTCTCTATGAGTGCATGGCAGTGCTTGCCCTTAACGCTTTGGTGGGAAACATCAACAAGTCCGGTGGTGTTTGGACCACCTTGCGCAGCACAGACCTGGGATGGCCAGAGGTTCCTCAAGACAGAATAGCCAGCTCCGGAAACGGCAAGCCTCGTTTGGACGGTGCGGGTACTCAAAACTATCCCCTGGTCAAGTATCGACCAGATGAACTACCTAAAATCATAAACGACAACCCGGAGGCAATCCAGGCGCTCCTTGTCCATGAGGCAGATCCATACTTTACCACAATGGACACAAACAGAGTGGCGGAGGCCTTTGAAAAAATTCCCTTTATTGTAAGTTTTTCCACCTATTTCGATGAAACAGCCCAGCATGCGGACCTTATTCTTCCCAACGATCACTATCTTGAACGATGGGAAGATATTCCAAGCCCCGTGGGATTTCATAAGGAGGTACTCGGAGTCTCAAGGCCGGTGGTAGACCGCCAGTTTGACACAAAGCACGCTGGAGACACGGTCATGGCCATCGCCAAGAAACTTGGGGGGACTGTAGCCAATGCATTCCCGTGGGATGATTATGAAGCTGTGCTGAAGGAAGCTATGGGCGCCGACTGGGACACATTGGCGGAATCAGGATATGTCGCCAAAGCCGGCAGTACGCCTTCCGGAAAGTTTGAATTCTACGCCAAGCCTTATGAGCCAATCGAGCTTGAAGGGGATTCTTACACTCAACCGCTAACCCTGATTCCTATGGAGTTGATGCGGTTGGCAAGCGGAGCTATCGGGAATCCACCATTTTGCACAAAGACCTTGGAAGAAACGGAACTCAAAGGTAATGACCTTTTTGTTGAGGTAAATCCTAAGACTGCTGGAGATTATGGTCTTGCCGATGAAAAATATGCAATGTTGGAAACCTACAGAGGAAAGGCGAAGGTACTCATACATCTGTCTGAAGGAATCATGCCGGGCTTGGTGGGTATACCAAAGGGACTTGGCCATACCGGTTATGACGATTATCTGGCAGGCAAGGGGGTAAACGCCAACAGCTTTATGGGAGTAGTAGAAGATCCTGTCTCTGGTTTATCTGCAACCTGGGGGATTAGAGCAAAACTGACCAGTGTTTAGAGAAGTGTAAAACTTGCGAAACGTTAAGTTGCTTTAGAATAAGTTGCTTTAGAAGGGGTAACCATGAAAGATGCACATCATAAGGGAGAGGGGCACCAGGAAGGACACGGCACGGTTTATAAGTATGGGATGGTCATTAACCTTGACAAGTGTACCGGCTGTGGCGCCTGCATGGTCGCTTGTATGGCCGAGAACAATATCCCCTTTAGAAAAGAAGACACCAACGATAGGTTAACCCAGAACTTCTGGATGCGGGTCTATAAGATTAGTAATGGTGGCTCCTTTCCGGACAACGATATCTGTTACCTTCCACGCCCCTGCATGCACTGTGAAGGCCATGGTCATCATAATCGCACCCCCTGTGTGACTGTGTGTCCCGCAGTGGCTACCGATTACAATCATGAAACCGGTATTGTGAGTCAGATATATACCCGTTGTTTCGGATGCCGGTACTGCATGGCGGCATGTCCGTATCACGTTCGTGTATTCAATTGGTGGGACCCTAAATGGCCTGAAGGTATGGAAGAATATCTTAACCCGGATGTATCGCCACGTATGCGTGGTGTGGTAGAGAAATGTAGCTTCTGCTTTCATCGTCTTCAGCGGGCCAGAAACAAGGCCTACTCGGAGGACCGGCGCGAAGTGCACGAGGACGAATATCAGACTGCCTGCACGCAGGCCTGTCCTGCAGGCGCCATTACTTTCGGTGACCTCACTAATCCAGAACATAAGGTCTATGAGCTAAAAAAGACACCGAATGCCTTCAGGCTCTTGGAAGTTCTCGGCACAAACCCAAAGGTATATTACACCTCATCAAGGGCCTGGGTACGTAAGGCAGCAGATGTTTATGTTGGCAAGGAAGGAAGCGGTGTAACCCACACCTAGGCTTGGGTTATCTTTACTGAATAAGAGGAGTGTCTATCATGTTCGATTCTGCATTAATTCCAAAGGGTGTAAAAAGGTGTTCATTTGCAAAGTTCTTTATATGGGTTCTCATCCTCCATATTCCCGTGCTTATAGGAACAGTTGCTGCGATCTTATGTTGGGGTTTGGCCCTTAATCAGACTTACTTGAACAACAACTTCCCCTTTGGGCTCTGGATTGCCGCCGACCTTGGAATTATTGCCCTTGGGGGTGGCGCCTTTTTCACTGGTTTTTTGAGATACGTCATCAACATAAAGGAACTTAAGAACATCGTAAATTATGCGGTTGTCATTGGCGTCATCTGCTATGCCGCGGCCCAGGGTATCCTGGCTATAGATATCGGCCAACCCATAAGAGGCTGGTTCATTTTCTGGCACGCCAATGTCCATTCCATGCTCACAGAGGTGGCCTTTTGTATCATGGCTTACTTTATGGTCCTTTGCGTTGAATATCTCCCGCTCCTTTTGGAAAACCGACAGATATTTAAATTTTCAGTACCCCGTTCCTTTGCCCATCACCTTCACGAGGCCATGCCCACTATTGCGGCGATCGGTGTATTTCTTTCTTGCTTCCATCAAGGTTCTCTGGGTGGTGTGGCCGGCGTACTCTACGGCAGGCCCTTTGCTTATCGAGAAGGTTTTCTGGTCTGGCCTTGGACATTCTTCCTCTTTATCCTTTCAGCCATGGCATGCGGTCCCTGTTTTACAATCCTGATTACTAAGATCACGGAATTCTTCGCCAAGAAGAAACTTGTAAAGAAAAGCGTCGTCGGCATACTTGCTAAGATTTCCGGCGGGCTGACCACTCTGTATGTTTTATTGAAGATTATTGATACCCTCGGTTGGTTTGGTCTCGTCAAGGAAGCCGGCGCCCCCGTGAAAAGCTTTTACGCCAATCAGCCGTATGGCTGGTGGGTCTTGGTCATGGAAGTCATCATCCTTGGTGCTATTCCGGCCTTGCTCTTATTGAATAAGAAGACCAGGGAGAATGAGCCAATTCTCATCCTGGCCTGTGTTTTAAATTGCGCAGGCATTGTCATGAACCGCTGGATTATGACTGTGCAGGCATTGGCCATACCGGTAATGCCTTTTGATAAGTTTGTGAGCTACCATCCAAACTGGGTTGAATGGGCAACCACGCTGCTGCCCCTCTGGGTGGGAGCCATCGTTATTATGCTCTCTTATCGTTACCTGCCCATTTTCCCGCAGGAAAGGGAGCTGAATCCATACTAGGATAGGGATAGGAAAGGATATTCTGCCATGTTTCCATTTGCATTCGAGTGGATCAATGACCCAAGCCACTTTGTTTTTATGGGCGGCTTCTACTTCGCCCTTGGCGGACTTTTTATTGCAGTGAATTATTGTGTCATGCGGGCTCTCTTTGATTGGCTTTGCAAGGGCGGTGAAAACCATAACGAGCATTGATATTCCGGAATGGGATTACTTTATACGTGTTAAAACCCAATTTGGAATATCAAACAGCTTGTTAGATTAGATTGTCAAATTAGATTGTCAGGGGGAATATAATAATGGACATTGCAAGGTTTATAGGCATTATTATCGTTTTCGGCGTTCCGGCTATATGGTTCGGGGGACTTGTTTTTGACTGGTTCCACAGTTGGGTGGCCGTTTGGATATGGGAGATTATCCTCGCGATCATCGCAATCAGCACAGCCCTGAAAGCCACACGCCATAAGTCGGCAGACGTCCACTGACCCCCGCCACAGACTGGTACCTCAACACCCCAATCCAAACCCCTGCCGGAGCCTCTGGCTGGGGTTTCGTTATTTCCCCAGAACAAAACGGTTTACAGTGGTCGGGTGCCAGAGATCAGGGACCCAGTAATCAGAGATCGGGGGTCAGGGGCCAGGGAAATGTAACATTAGA
>MAVP01000088.1 GCA_001751075.1 Desulfobacterales bacterium S7086C20
ATTGTCTTTATGGACTCTCCGGGACCGGAGGAATATCCATCGACGGGGAAATACACAAGGTTGAACCCAACGTTGCGGTATTCGTCCCCGCGCGTGTGATGCACTACGTGTACGCGGATCCCGAAGAAGATCTCACCTATATTATCATCTATTCACCACCGGGACCTGAAAAGGAATTGTAAATTCACTCCCAACAACTTCCCAGCTCCCAATCTGGTGAGCTGGATTTGTTTTGGCAACTTCTCAATACCCAGAAGATCCTTTAGGCCAGACCTCCGACTTTTCTGAGTGAGAAATAAACGTGTGAAAGCGCCTTGTAAAATTCTTGCGATGCATAGCCCGGAGGTTGCACTCTAGCCTTTGACTTCGGCTGGCGAATGGGATACTAACTTAAGCCCATATTGATACATAGAGATTTCCTTAGTTATTAAGCGAAAAAAAACGGAATGATCTGTGTAAAGTGTCAAGAGTCCATTTTTCTGAATTGACAGTTGGGCACTTGCACCTTAGAATATTTACTATAATGAAAGCATCTGGGAGTCAAATGTTAAAAGAGGATTCCCTTGATTCAGTTACTCTATTGATTTCAGCTGGAGAAGTCCCATGAATGAAAAAAGCCCCTTACAAGACAAAACGATTTTGGCAGTTGATGATGAGCCCGATGTTCTTGAGGCCATTAGCGAAGAATTGGATATGTGCAGTGTGGTCAAGATGACCGCATACGATGAGGCCCTGGAATACTTGAAGGAAAACCGTGTGGATATGGCTATCCTGGATATCATGGGCGTTAACGGTTTGGAACTTCTGAAGCACGCAGTTGAGCGCAATATACCCTCGGTCATGTTGACTGCACACGCGTTGTCTATGGACACCTTGAAAAAATCTATTGACATTGGCGCTAGGGCTTATATTCCAAAGGAGAAAATACCAGAGTTGGTACCGATTCTTGAAGACGTCGTTACCATGGAACATCGGGATGCCTGGGAGCACTTATTTGACAGAGTCGGTGAGATCTTCAATGTGACCTTTGGATCCGATTGGAAAAAGCACGTTATTGAGATAGGGCCTTTGGTTGTGCCAAAATAATGCCCTTTAGAGGCTACTGACACCCTACAAGACCGCAGGCTTTGATATTCACTTTTTTTGTCCCTGACTAATCATTTCGCTGACAGATGCGTCTTTATTTACAAACCTGCTGTCTTGCGGTATAGGTTACTTTTACACCAAGATCCTTCCTCTCCTAATCGTGCAACAACCTTATCCATCAGTAGAATACGCCGAAATTTTTGATACAGATTTTCTTCTATTCTGACCCTTTTTGGTCTTTTCTCTAAAGAGGCAATTTGCTAAACTCAAAAAACTACTAAAGACACTTGATTGAGGGACATAACACCGATTAATGAAAGGCTAAACCTAAAGTTTGGACGGCACTTTTTCCCAAGAAGTGGTGGAGACATGAGGTGACGCATATGATTGTTCTTGGTGTGGACATAGGAACAACCGGCATGAAAATGGGTGTTTTCCGTTCTAAAGACGACACCCTGACAATGGTCAGAAGCTTTGCGAAGACATACCAGATTCACACTTACAATGATGGATTATTCAGCGATATTGATCCGAAAAAGTGGCAGGAGGCGGTTGTAGCGGGTTGCTGTGAAATGAATGATCTAATGGACGAAGTGGATGTGGTAGCACTCTCGGGAACAACTCCCGGCATGACAGCCATGGACCGTGAAGGCAATGCACTATATCCAGCGATCCTTATGTTAGATCAGCGTTCACGTGAAGAGGCGCATCATATCATCAGCACTGTGGGCATGGAAAAGCTTATGGAGTTGACTGGTAATATGCCTGTTGCAGGAGGCTGTTCCCTTGCGAGCATCCTATGGATCAAGGACACACATCCCGATATCTTCAGAAAGACCCACGTATTTGGACATTCAAACACATTCATTGCAAGTTGGTTGACCGGTAAATTTGCAATCGACGCCTCATCGGCATCACTTACCGCTCTTTACAACACAGTTGAGAATGACCTGTCATGGAATACGGGAATTGCCAGAACCTTTGACCTGTCGGTGGACCGCCTGCCAGAGGTAATCCGTTCAGACGAAAGCACTGGCCGGCTGAAGCCTTCCCTTGTTTCAGAACTCGGCCTCAGAAAGGAACCCCCTGTGGTAATAGGCGGTAACGATGCGGTACTCGCGGCATACTCAGTTGGCATTGAGGATCCCGGTGATATTATTAACGTAAACGGCACATGTGAGATTACGCTCGTATGCCTTCCCAAATGCCTTGGGTCTAAAAGCTACAATGTCCGGGCGCACGTTATTCCCGGACGGTGGCTCACGCTCTATGTCATGAATGCCGGTGGGACCGCGCTGGAGTGGTTCAGAAATCTCTTTTGTACTGAACTGAGTGCCGATGATTTTTACAAAGATTTTCTGGCAACCACGATTGATAAGTGGTTGGACCGCGAAAGCGGGGTTTCCTATATTCCCTATCTTATGGGGTCACGCTACTCCCAGGAACTACTTAAAGCGGGGTTTCTCGGATTGACCCCGGAAACTACCCGCGAAGAGCTTTTGGCTGCGTTGGTCAGGGGTCTATACCAGTACCAACAGGAGCATCTACAGGAAATTGGCTTAGAGGTGCCTCTGAAGAAAGAAATTCACATAACCGGCGGTGCAGTAACCCCTGCAATCATCCGTGCCAAAAAAAAGTGGATGAGGAACTGCGAATACATCCACGAGGAGGAATCATCGTTGAGAGGCGCTGCCCTGCTGGGCATGAAATACTTGGAGCAGGCACACACCTAATCACCCTGTTTCTCGATCAATCCGGACAAGAAATTGATCTCCTGGGACCTCTCTCAGACGGTTTATGCTGGCGAGCCTGGTGCTATGAGTGTTCTTTTTTAAATTTTTCTGCAATGGGTGTGAAGTCGTAGGAGGGAAAAATTTCGTAACGGAAAGCCCCCCACGCCTTCTGTTCAATAAATCGGTTCAGGTTGCGCAGCGCATCGGGCTCCACGAGTAACTGGATGATAAAGCCATAGGACATGGCTACTACCCAAGATACAAGTTCACTCCCTTCAGGGGGAAAGTCGCGATAAAAACCAGTCTTTTTTGTATGGGCTGTGATCTCTTCCAGTGTTTTCGACTGGTCATGATGCAGGATAACTGTTACAAGTATTTGCTGGTCTGATGCCATTGAAATTCCTCCTTATCTAACTGCTGAGCCAACTCAGTAATGTTTTTCTGTGCCTTTAAAATGGATTATGCTTTCACTTGGCAGTCAATCCACTTTAGTTTCACCAAGCCGGGAATTGGCCAGGCGCTGGACAATATAAAGGAAGACCTTGTATGTCAAGTGCTGCCTAAACCCAAAATCTAAAAGTCCTCTATCCGGATTGCTCAGGCCTACCATAACACCATTTAGGCTTCACCAGTCACAATCTTGTCAATCTTAGTTTAATCTAACGGTCCAGGTACCACTGTCATTGTCAAAATGAAGGGGGAGTGAGGATCCAGATGACCTCAATGTTATCTCCTGCCAACGCCCTCCAGGAGTGAGGAACATCAGCCGGGTAATAGATACTATCTCCTTCGTTGAGCTTGTAGACATCATTTCCCACCAACACTTCGAGTGACCCTTTCAGCACTATGCCAATCTTTTCTCCTGGGGGGTCGAGCATTGGCTCATCACCAGAATATTCACCTTTAGTGACCCGCATATACATGACCTCCAATTGGCGGTTCATATCAGGTGTCAGAAGGTCATACACAACCTTTGAACCTGGGAGAGCGAATCTTTTTCGTTTATCCGCACGAACCACCCTGGCGTCTTCAATATAGGGGGTTTTCTCCCCATTAAATCCTGGACCGGAGTTACTGTAGCCCCATCCAGAATTTAGTTCTTCCCCGTTTGAAAAAAAATTCATCACACTAAATCTGAACTGTTTGGCGATTTTCTTCAGGGAGGTGATTGAAGGCTCTGCAAGGCCTCGTTCGACCTGGCTGAGAAAGCTCTTAGACAACCCAGTCATACTTGAAAGTTGTTCGAGCGTGAGCTGTCTCTCCTGACGGTGCTTACGAATCCCTTTCCCTAGCTGTTTCATTGTAGGCATCATATGATGACCTCTATTATACAACACGCTTCAAAAGATTTTAAGCATATATTTATGGCTGAATTGCCCCTGCCTGTCAAGTAAAAAAGTCCTAAATATTTAAAAATTTTCAGTCTTACTGAACAGATTTCTTATGTTTTTGTAAGTGTTTCCCTGAGATTTTCTCTTATGAGAGAGAAAAGTAGTAGCGGCTCTGGATAATTGGATGAATGGAATGATGATGAAACATCTTGAATTAAATTAGATCGCGATATTAGTAGCTTATATGAATTTTGGTGGTATCTTTAAAATTTTCAAAACTGTGGTTAGTGAAGCTTAAAAAATGGAAACTTCCGTTTTTAGAAGGCTGATGAAGCGTTTTGCGATAAAGTTAAGCATGAACAATATTTTGTGAGAGTGAATTTTTTTCTTGACTATAATATTCCTTAGTTGATATAGATTTAAGAGTAATACCAAACAAACTCAAACCTCACCAACCAGGATCTCAAAACCAAACGATGGATTCTTTTGGCTTAATTGGTTGTACCCTGACCAATAATTTTTTACCGTGGGACTCAACAAAACATTTTTCAGTGTGAACCTGCTTTGATAAGTTCACAATCAATAAGGAGGGATAATATGGGATACAAAATGGATACCAGCTGGCTTGGTAAGCCGCACGAATGGGAACCGCAGCGCCTATACAGCCAGACCGGAGCGGACTGGCAGTACCGGGTGGATTTTGATCGATTACGCAAAGAACGATTGGTCCGCACCCGCGACGCTATGAATGACCAAGACATTGGGGCGCTCGTACTCTTTGCCGGTGCAAACATCCGCTATGTGACTGGGTCGTACCAAGGAAACTGGAAGTACAACATTAACATCCGCTACGCTGTTTTGCCCAATGGCGGGGAACCGGTGCTTTTTGAGACGGCCGGCTCAGACATGGTCTGCGCCCAAATTGACCTGCCCTGGATGGACGATCGGATTCGGCCGGCCATGACATGGCAGTGGGCCGAAGGGGCTGTACCCCATATGGCGGGGAAGATGGCCGATGACGTTGTGGATGTATTGGAAACTCACGGCCTCATGAAAGAACGAATCGGCATTGATAACCTGGATATGCCCGCATTTCAAGCCTTTCAGAAACGGAATCTCAATATCGTGAACGGCTGGCCGGCCATGTCAGCCGCCCGGGTAGTCAAGACCCGCGATGAAATCGAATTGCTGAAACAGGCATCTGCTATTGGTGATGCTGCCATGTGGAAAATTAAATACGAGTGGCTGAAACCTGGTGTTCGGGAGCGGGAGATCGAGGCAAAGGTTCACGAGTTTATGTTGGAGCGGGGTTGTGAGATCATTTACGATATTATCGTCGCCTCTGGCGGCAATACAAGCCCTTACCGCCGGTGGGCTACGGATAAGATGATCCGCCAAAACGACCTTATTATAATAGACATAAATGCGGTCGGGCCCTCAGGCTATTACGTCGATTTCGTCCGCTGCTTCAAGTGTGCCGGCAAAATGACGCAACAGGAGATTGATCTGTATCGCGAGGTTTACGACTCCATGTATGCAGGAATTGAACAGCTTAAACCTGGCAACACGACGGCTGATGTGGCAGCGCAGTTCCCGATATACGATGATGACAAGTACGGCACGGTTACACTCCAGCAGTTCGCCCACAGTATTGGCATTACACTCTACGAGGGCATGTGGATTTCCCGGGCCTATTCGCTGGACTACCCAGCCGAGATTAAGGAAAACATGTACTTCGCGGTCGAGACCTTCGCCGGACACCCTGGTTTACCAATGACTTGCCGGCTGGAGGAAAATGTATTGGTCACGGCCAATGGACCGGTGGTTTTCACCATGGTGGAACATATGGAAGAGGCCATGAAATAGCTAAAATCAGCTGATTTCCAGCAACCTTCGTATGTGTGACAAGGCCTTGTAAAAAAAATGAGGCTATCTCATAAGATAGATAAATCCAGAAAATAGAGGTGTGTCCGCAGAAAGAGGTATCGTGCTCTTACTATCCGCCTAAACCTTGGCGCAACCCCGGATAAGGAGATTGTCTGTTACTGCAGATTGAGTCATCGTGGATCAATAGGATGGTTTGTTGCGAAATATCTTCTTGGGTACAGCCGTGTAAAGGTTTATGACAGTTCATGGACCGGATGGGGAAGTATTGTGGGTATGCCAATTGAGAACGGTTCCTTGACTTTAAGAACTTGTAGAATATCTAATGGATAACAATTTCAATAATTTTAGATTAACAGGTCTGATCGCCATAGTCACCGGGGCATCACAAGGCATTGGGCGTACGCTGGCTATAGCGTTGGCGCAGGCAGGGGTTCACGTGGCCCTGATCAGCCGAAACCAATCAGCTTTGGAGGAAGTGGCTGCAAAAATTGAATCACTGGACCGTAAAGCCTTAGTGCTCCCCATAGACCTCAGAAATGTCTCGCAGATACGAACGATGGTTAGCCAAGTGAATGATACGTTTGGTAAAATCGATATCCTGATTAACAACGCTGCATGGACCACTACGGTGGAGGCCCTTGAGGTCACGGAAAAAGAGTGGAATCAGACCCTGGACACTTCTCTAAAAGCCATGTTTTTTCTTTCACAGTCAGTGGCAAAAATCATGATCCCGCAGGGCCGCGGTAAAATCATTAATATTGGATCTACCTTTGGTCAGGTCACCTTTAAGGGTCGATCCGTCTATGCAGCAGCAAAGGCAGGTGTTCACCATTTGACGCGCGCGCTGGCTTACGAGTGGGCTGAGAAAGGGATTTATGTCAATGCCATAGCGCCCTGCGTCACTGAAACCCCCACACGCCGTGAACTATTAGAGCGACCAGGATACAATGAATGGGCTCTGGGAGAAATGCTCCCGATCCGTCGTTGGGCCCAGCCCGAAGATTTCATCGGCGCTACCCTATTCCTTTGCAGTTCTCTGTCCGATATGGTTGTGGGCCATGTCATGATGGTAGACGGGGGTTGGACCATTCATTAACTCATCCTTTTTACAAAAAAACTTAAAAGGAATACACTATGAAAAGGAAAGTAGGTATGATCGGTCTAGGAATCATGGGGTCAGCCATGTCTGCCAATCTTCTGAAGGAAGGATTCCCGGTGATCGGATATGACATCGACCCTGAGAGAGTTAAAGCACTCGTGCGCGAGAAGGGAGTGGCTGCCGCTTCTTGCAGGGAGGTAGCCGCGGAGGCGGATGTGGTCATCACCTCTCTTCCCAGTGTGGAAGCCTTGCAAAATGTCGTACATGGAAAAAATGGCCTCATTGCCAGTACAAAGAAAGATCTGGTCGTGATCGAGACCAGCACCCTCACGCTGGAGGCCAAGCAGGAAGCGTTCGAAGCATTGAAGGATGTGGGTGTGGATCTACTGGACTGTCCGCTTAGTGGTACTGGCGCTCAGGCGGTCCTGAAGGATATCGTTGTATACGCCAGCGGTAACCGCCAAATTTGCGAAGGATGTATGCCGGTTTTTGACGGATTTGCTCGCGCCAACTATTACGTTGGTGAATTCGGCATGGGCAGCAAGATGAAGTTCGTGGCCAATCTGTTGGTAACGATCCACAACGTTTCCGCTGCTGAGGCTTTTGTACTGGGAATGAAGTCAGGGTTGCATCCGGATATGATTCTCAAAGCCATAAGCGATGGTGGAGGCACCTCACGGATGTTTGAGGTGAGAGGCCCCCTTATGGTCGCTGGAAAATACGATGAACCAACTATGAAGGTAGATATGCATCAGAAAGATATAGGTATTATCACCGCATTTGCAAAAGAACTTCAATGTCCAACACCCCTTCTTTCTGCGGCAGCCCAGATATACACAGCGGCCTTGGCCAACGGCCGGGCAAAACAGGACACGGCTTCGGTTTGTGCTGTGCTGGAAGAAATGGCGGGTATAAAGAGAGGTTGACACCTGAATCTTGCACCAAGTATTGTAGCGAGGCGCAGAAAGCCTTGTGTTTAAAGCGAAGTTGGAGTGATTTTGACCCGCAGGCATATTACCTATATGGTGAGGATCAAAATCATGAAACGAGCTTTAATGGCAAAGCGCTTCAAGCCGTAGTAGATAGTTGGTGCAAGATTCAGGTGACATAAAGAAGGTTTAGATATAAATAATTCTACCATCTAATTCACCTCTATGAAGTCAGCTTTGACGGGTGGACAGGTGTAAAACTCCAGGTACCGAAAGTCATTATATGACCTGTTCACTGTCATATGCTTCTCCCCTGCATTAAGATAGATTATGTCACCGGCTTTGAAAAGGATCTCCTCTCCCTCAACAATTTCCACTGCCTCCCCGCTTATGGCAATAATTACAGATTCACGGTTCTTGTGGTAGTGATAAGGCACTTGACTCCCGGGGACGAGCAGTCCGAATATCCCTCCGAGATCTTTCGCATTATCCTTATCGGTCAGAACTTCGGGCCTATAAGGCTTGCCAGGATCCGGATTTTCCATGTTGATATACTCTTCAGCCTTGAATATTTTCATCCATCTCCCTCCTAATGCTAAGGGTTCGCACAAAAATAACTTCACAAAATTCTCGCTCAGATTTAGGTTGGATTTGGCCGATCTGAATGAGCGAAGCCACAGGAATAGTGAACTATTTCGCTGACTTCGTGATTGAAGATCGACCGAAGACGACCTGAAGGTGAGATGCGAGAATGTGAAGTTATTTTTGCGCGAACCCTAAGTTAAACTCTATGACTCATCCACTGAGATCAGGCTTAAACAAAATGAATAATCTTATGTCTGCACCTCTTCGTCATTCGGAGGAGCTTTTATTATCACTGCCTTCAAAGACTCAGACTGGCTCAAATTCGAGGTGATATGCGGTTCTCCTGCCGAAATAAAAACTACTGATCCCGGTCCTATTTCCCCTCTCTCTCCTTGTATTTCCGCTATTCCTTTACCAGAAAGTACAAAGATCACTTCCTCTTGATTTGGATGCATGTGCAGCTTATGCGTATGACCCGGCAAATACTCAGTTATTTTTACTTTAATTTTCTTTGAACCTACAGTCTGTGGTGCAATAAGCTCCTTAGTGAGTCCCCACTCAACTTCTTCGTATTCCACTTCATCAACCTGAACGATTTTTGACACTTTTTTCTCCTTTAGAGCTTAGAATTTTAGGGACCCCATAGTCCTGATGGGCTTATAGTGAAGAAGGGAAAGGAAGCGGGAGTACCGACTCCCTTGAATGAGGCGGTTACTATCCTGACCAAACAGATCCAAGAAGGGTCCCTGAAACCCGATCGTACTAATCTGGCGCTACTTGAAAAAATTATGGCTGAAAATACATCCTGAACCAGATCTTTTGTTTGCCCTCTGTGTGAGGGTGCTACAGTGGAAGTTGTCAACAAATCTTACAAAAAAATAGGTGAATTCCTTTTTTCTTATCCAGGACGAACTTCTGTGTTGGACATTAATTCCAACACTTTTACTATGGAGGAATGATCCCATTCAATTCCACCTTGGGCAACTATCGCATTCCATAAGTGAGAAAGAAGCGCTGTTGCAGGCAGATATATACCCAACTCATTGGCTACAGAGAGGGCGATCTCTGTATCTTTCTTGTGTGAGAACACCTTGCCACCAGGTTTAAAGTTCCGATCTAACATTCTCTGCCCGTGAAGCTCCAAAACGCGACTATGTGCAAACCCTCCCAGCAACGCATTT
>MAVP01000089.1 GCA_001751075.1 Desulfobacterales bacterium S7086C20
GGTTAGTGAACAGGAAGTAAGACAGATGGTGCAATCAGCAATGGGAATGTGAGTTAAGCATATGGAAGCAATCACGTCTATCAAACCGGTTCTTGCCGTGTCCGTCTCTCTGGTCTTCATACTTCTTATCATTGCCAACAGGAAGCGACCAAACCTTAGGGAAGGCTCGACCTTTCTGGCGGCTATCATAAAATTGGGTATCGTTGCTTCCATGATACCTGCGGTATTGGGGAATAAGGAGCTTGTTTACAACCTGATAGATGTGCTGCCGGGCATTGGAATCGCGTTCAGGGTGGACAGCCTCGGACTACTCTTTGCACTTGTATCTTCGTCCCTCTGGATTGTCACGTCTGCCTATTCTATCGGCTATATGCGAGGACTCAAGGAACACAGCCAGACCCGGTATTTCTGCTTCTTCGCACTGGCCCTGTCAGCCACGGTCGGAGTGGCCTTTTCGGCCAACCTTCTGACCCTTTATCTCTTTTACGAAATGCTCTCGTTTGCGACCTACCCCCTGGTCACCCACCATCAGGACATGGAGTCACGGAGCTCAGGGCGAAAATACCTCCTCTACATCGTTGGTACGTCTGTAGGACTCGTCTTACCGGCGATGCTGATCTGCTACAATATGACAGGAACCCTCGAGTTCTCCATGCAGGGTATTTTCGCTGGAACCGAACACAAAGCCACGATCACAGTGCTTCTTCTTATGCTCGTGCTCGGGTTTGCCAAGGTGGCTATTATGCCTCTCCACTCATGGCTTCCCGCAGCTATGGTCGCGCCCACGCCCGTCAGTGCCCTCTTGCACGCGGTGGCAGTCGTCAAGGTTGGCGCCTTTAGCGTCCTTCGCGTGCTGACAGGTGTGTTCGGGATAAACCTGTTGACGAATTTACATCTTGGTACCGTCATCTGCTATATTGCCGCCTTTACAGTCCTGGCGGCGTCTCTTATTGCCCTTTCACAGGACGGTCTAAAACGACGTCTTGCCTTTTCGACCATCGGACAGCTCTCCTACATTGTGCTTGGGGTTGCACTCCTTTCCCCTAAGGGCATGATAGGCGGAATGCTACATATCGCCATGCACGCCTTCGGTAAGATCACCCTGTTCTTTTGTGCCGGCGCCATCTTTGTTGCCACGGGCAAGAAGAACATCAGTGAAATGGTCGGCATAGGCAAGAGGATGCCGGTTACCATGATTGCCTTTTTCATTGGATCCCTGAGTGTGATCGGGCTTCCGCCATGCGGTGGTTTTATAAGCAAATGGAATCTCGTGTTAGGAACGCTCGAGGCCGATCAAATGGTTATGTTGTTTGTCCTTCTTGGAAGCTCCATGCTAAATGCCGCATATTTCTTCCCCATAGTCTACAAGGCCTTCTTCTGCACGCCCGAAGAGGCCATGTTTGAGAATAAAGTGGAAGAAGCCCCAATATGGTGTGTTGCCCCACTTGTGTTGACTGCCGTGGCTTCTATTGTCTTGTTCTTTTACCCCCAGCCGTTTCTCAGATTAGCCCGCATGACCGTAGCAGGTATGTTGGGAGGATAGATTTATGGATGAAGAAAAAATGATACTGTCTCATGAGCCTATACCGTTATACAGGAAAGTTTTTCACGTAACGATTCTTGTAGCTGTTGTGATTCTTGCCGTCATGTTCATGATATCTGTTCCTCGTTTTCATTGAATCTCTTCCGTATCAAAAAGAGGTGGCAGGGTTATGAAAAAAGAGTTGAAGATTTTTGACAGACCCGAAAACGTAAAAAAATTCCTGACTGCGTTCTACATATCTCTTGTTGTGCTCCTTATTGTTGACCTCTTTATACCTAAACATGGTGACTTCCCATGGGAAAACATCCCTGACTTTTTTGCGGTGTATGGATTTGTCTCGTGCGTGAGCCTCATCTTCATAGCAAAAATATTACGTCTACTTATCAAAAGGGACGAGAACCACTATGAATAACTTGATTCCTCCGCCAGCAATACTCATTGTCGGTGCCCTTTTTGTCCCCTTGATAAAGGGAAAGCTCAAATCCGCATACCTGTTGCTCCTACCTGTTTTGGCATTCGTAATGCTTCTCAAGATGCCCGCTGGAAAATACTGGGTCGTCCATGTCTTAGACTACGACCTCATCTTTGGCAGGGTGGACAGGCTGAGTATGGTCTTTGGCTACATATTCACAATAATAAGCTTTATTGGAGTCCTTTTTGCCTTAAAGGTAGAAGATGACTTACAGCATGTTTCAGCACTGGTTTATGCAGGCAGCGCCATAGGCGTTACCTTTGCGGGAGATTTTTTCTCTCTATATATTTTCTGGGAACTAATGGCCATAGCCTCTACGTTCCTTATCCTGGCCCGCAGAACAAAGGCATCGCAAGATGCGGCGTTCAGGTATATTTTGGTTCATATATTCGGAGGTCTCTGCCTCCTGGCGGGTATAATCATCTATATACAGAATAAGGGCACCATAGAGTTCTCTTACATAGGACTGGACGGGATGGCTTCCTGGTTCATATTCATCGGTATTGGCCTGAACGCCGCGATCCCGCCGCTGCATCCCTGGCTCCAGGACGCCTATCCCGAAGCCACCGTCACGGGTGCGGTCTTTATGAGCGCTCTTACCACAAAGAGTGCAGTGTACCTCATGGCAAGAACCTTTCCAGGCACTGAACTGCTCATATACATCGGGGCCCTGATGACCGCCATACCCATTTTCTACGCGGTTCTTGAGAATGATATCAGGAGGGTTCTCGCCTACAGCCTCATCAACCAGGTCGGGTTCATGATGTGTGGAATCGGAATAGGGACAGCATTGGCGATAAACGGCACTGTCTCCCATGCCTTCTGTCATATCCTGTACAAGGCGCTTCTTTTCATGTCTACCGGGTCTGTGCTCTATATGACCGGAAAGATAAGGTGTACAGACCTGGGCGGTTTGTACAAGACCATGCCGCTGACTTGCCTGTTTTGCATGATAGGTGCAGCATCGATCTCCGCATTTCCTCTCTTTAGCGGCTTTGTAAGTAAGTCCATGATAGTCAGTGCCTCGTCCCATGAAAAACTAGTTGCTGTTTGGCTCATATTGCAGTTTGCCTCAGCAGGCGTTTTTCACCATGCGGGCATAAAAGTCCCTTTCTTCACATTCTTTGGCCATGACTCCGGCATCAGGACAAAGGAGCCCCCGCTGAACATGCTCCTCGCCATGGGGATCGCTGCCTTTTTCTGTGTTGCGATTGCAATATTTCCAAAGCCGCTCTACGATATTCTCCCTTACCCGGTTCATTATGTGCCGTACACTGGTGCTCATGTAGTGGGTCAACTGCAGTTGCTGATGTTCGGTGCCCTGGCTTTCTGTCTTCTCATCCTTTCGGGGTACTATCCACCGGAGATGAGAGCTATTAATCTAGACACAGACTGGTTCTACCGCAAGGGAGGACGGCTCTTTAACAACGTCGTGGATACGGTTCTAAACAGGATCAACGCGATTTCCGACCGCCTGATCGCTCGTGCAATTCCCGTATGGCTGGGCCGGTTAAGCAGAACGCCGGTGACTTCTCTGCTTACGCTCTATGTAAAGGCAACGGGGAAGAAGGATCTTGTCATCGAAGATCTTAAGGGGGATACAAGACCGGAGGCGACCACCCTGCTACCCATGGGGGTGCCGGTGCTAATAAGCATTGTATTTCTGTTTTCGCTGTTTGTTCTCTTTGTCTTTCTGACGTAGCGAAAGTTGCTTCACTTGTCGGGCATTGAAGAGGTCATGAAGCAAGATATGGTGGGAGAGATTATTTATGGGAAAGACAATACTTGCAGTTGATGATGAGCTCCAGACGAGAGACTTTGTCTCTACCGTGTTGGAAGAAAACGGTTATACTCCCGTATTGGCCGAAAACGGTGAAGAAGCCATGGAGATCATCAGGCAAAACAAGCCGGACCTGGTCATCCTTGATATCATGATGCCAAAGCAAAGCGGCATCAAGATGTATCGAGAGTTAAAGCGTACCGAGTCATTCAAGGACATTCCCGTCATTGTGTGTTCCGGATTGCCCAGGAGAACATACCTCCGGGCGCAGGCAGCCCTGACGGAGACTAGTGGCGAGAGTGTACCGGAACCGGATGCCTATATAGAAAAGCCGGTGACACCGGAACGCCTGGAGGACACCATAAAGAAGGTCTTGGGGTAAAGAACCCGGGGGCTTCGCCCCGATCGGCCTGTCCTGGCGCTGAGGTAGACGCTAAGATCAAGACAGAAAGCCAGATCTGGGCCAGGGAGCAGAGTGATGGGCTTAAGGCGAATAAAAAGAGATTTTTCCCGTTTGAATGGGATTAGTCGAATGCCAACAGAACAACCCATAAGTTTCCGTCGTAAACGAATAGATATTCTGAGAAATTTTGGAGTAGTCCAGTGAAGGAAGTGGAAAAATTACTTTATGTTACGGACGTCGGGCAACCGAGCTTTGCTGAAGTTGAGGGTTTGCTGGCCCTTCGCGCGCTGGGGCTAAAAGAAGTCATCCTTCTGCATACAATCGGGGCAGATGACTGGGAAACAAGACTTGCCAAGCAAGGCATGCGTGCAAGGACACGCACAGTGGATGGGCCCCTGGTGCCTGCCATCGTGGATGCTGCCCATGGAGAGGGCGTTTCACTCATTGCGGCCAACCTGAACAGACGCAGAAGGCCTTTCCGCAGCTCCCTGACAACGGAGCTCGTGAAGGCATCCGACTTACCGGTGCTCATCCTCCCCCAAGATGCTCAGGCACCGGGATCCGGGGAAAGTGACCTGTTTGCTCACCTTATATTTGCCACAGACTGGTCAGCTGTATCGGAGAAGGCCTTGCGTTACCTCCTCAGCCTGGATCTTGAAACGATCACCGAGACTCTGGATATCGTCCACGTCATAGACAAAAAACTGTCTGTAAGAGATATCCGCAGCCTCCAACGCAAGCTCAAGGAATCGCGCAGGTTGTTCACGGATCACGGCATAGATGCCGAGCCCCATGTTTATGCGGGTGAACCGTCAGAGGAAATCATGCTTGCAGCTAAGGACTATGACGCCACCTGCATCGTCATGGGAACGACCGGCAAGTCTGCCCTGAAGAACCTTTGGTCACCAAGTTCCCTCTGTCGGATAACAGAAGCGTCGGTGGTGCCCATCTTGGTCATCCCTTGACATAGGGCAGCATTTTCAAAAAGGAGTATGGAGATGGAAGTCACGTTGTTACTTGAGTCGACAGACAACGCTTTCAGGGTCATGGAGCGGGCGAGGGAGCATGCGGTAGGCCTGTTGGACACAGCCGTTCAGTTTACGGCAGAGCAGACCAGATTTCGTCAAGAAAAAAGGGGGCAGCTCCTGTTTACGGGCACCCAAAAGAGAAAGACCCAATTTCAGAACATTGTCGGGACCACCATTATCTTGCTTGCATTCTGGATGCTGCTATCAGGTAAGTTTGACGCATTTCATCTCACGCTTGGAGTCATTTGTTGTGCTCTGACGGCTTACTTGTTCCACGACTTACTGTTTGCCAACGTGAGGGTCGGGGACATGCGGGTGATAGCTGCCAGGTTTATTGCCTATATTCCGTGGCTGATTGAACAGATTATATTGGCCAATATCCATGTGGCTTCTCTGGTGCTGCGCCGCAAGATGCCCATAGATCCACAGATTGTGAAGTTCAAAACAAAATTGGAGACCGATATCTCCTGCGTGACCCTGGCAAATTCCATCACCCTCACTCCCGGGACGATCACCATGGACATAAAAGATGGGGTCTTCTATGTTCACGCGTTGAGCCAGAAGGTTGCCAATGAGCTGAATGCCGGTGATATGGAAGACAGGGTGGCTCACATATTCATGGAGGCAGATCATCTGTATGTAGAGGATGTACTTGATGCGGCACGCATATACCAAACACTTCGTACGTGAGCAAGTGGGGTTATCGTCGGCTGTTAATGGTTTGTTATGACTCAAGTCTAGCGAGGGAGAATAAAACAGAATGATTCAGGAGAGCGATGATGTCATTGTAAAGGCAGTCGCCAGGTTACTTGTACCATTCATAGTGGTCTATGCCCTGTATGTGGTCATGCACGGTCATTACAGCCCCGGGGGCGGCTTTCAGGGGGGAGTGATCTTAGCAGCCAGTTTTGTGTTGTTGGGTGTCAGCCACGGCCTGGAAAAAACCAGGAGGCGGATGTCTGAAAAGGCTGCAAGGGTCGTCAGTAGCATCGGGGTGTTGCTCTATGGAGGCATAGGAGCCCTCTGCCTGATCCTTGGTGGGAACTATCTCGATTATGCCAAGCTCGGCAAGATCCTTCGGGTGACACCGGCCGAGGCAAGATCACTCGGAATCCTGGGTGTTGAGATTGGCGTCGCCTTGGCAGTCATGGCTGTCATGTGCACCGTCTTCTTTGCCATATTTACAGCAGAAGAATCTCCGGAAGATTACAGGAGCGTAGAATGACACAATTCTTCGTGATTATAGGTGTTGGAATGTGCGTCTTGGTGTTACTTTGTCTGTACCGTGCCACGTTTGGCCCCACAATCTTAAACAGAGCGGCCGGCATCTCGGCTATCGGCACAAAGACGTTGATTATCTTACTCCTTATGGGTGTTATATACGACAGGATAGACATGTTTATCGACATCAGCATGGTGTATGCACTGTTGAATTTCATAGGGACTGTGGTTTTGGCAAAATACCTTGAGAGGTCGGGAGAAGTGTGATGATAGTCAAAGACGTCTTAGTCATATTGTTTATGCTGGGTGGTTTCTTCTTGTTCTTCACAGCCACCCTGGGTCTGCTGCGTTTACCTGATTTCTTCACAAGGCTTCACGCTACCGGAAAAGGAGATACCTTAGCGGCCCTTTGGTTCCTGGTGGCACTTGCCGTATACCACGGGTTTTCGTTAACCAGCGCAAAGATCGTCTTTATTGCTGTCTTTCTATTTCTGGCTCAACCCACAGCCACCCACGCCATTTCAAGGGCAGCCTTTAGATGTGGGGTTCGGCCTTGGACATTAGAGCGCGCAGTTTTGCTCGACGAGGACACCGTGGAACAAGGAGGCGAAAAATGATCCTGCCGTTCGATTTGATACTGGTTCTCTTTGTCTACATATGTGCCATTGCCGCCATAACCATAAAAGATCTTCTCAGCGCGGTCGTCATTCTTGGCGCCTACAGCTTCTTCATGTGCCTGCTTTGGACTCAAATGGCCGCTATTGATGTTGCCTTCACAGAGGCCTCTGTGAGTGCAGGTATCGGAACGGTGCTGATGATTGGAGCCGTGAGCAAAACAAAAAGGAGGTCCAACGATTGAAGATTCTAAGCCTTATTGCCGGAGTGCTCATGGGGGCGGCACTTATATACGGGTCCCTCGATATGCCTAAGTGGGGCGACCCTCATTCCCCCGCTTCCACGCATGTGTCTCCGTACTACCTCCAGCATAGCATAGAGCATGCAGCGACCCCCAATGTGGTCACCACGGTACTGGCTGACTACAGGGGTTATGACACGCTCGGGGAGACGACGGTAGTCTTCACCGCTGGAATGGCGTGCCTGCTCTTGTTGGGAAAAAGACGTAAGAGACAGGGGAAGTGAAATGTTTGAATTCATAGTCAGCTACTACAACTATTGGATGTACATAGGTCTCATGATGATCGGTTTCTATGCCATGATGGCAAAGAGGAACTTGGTGAAAAAGATCATCGGCATGAACATATTTCAATCCGCTATCATATTCTTCTACATCTCCACGTCTGTAAAGAAGGGGGCGACTGTCCCCATCTTGGAGAATGCTCATGGCCATGCGACTCACGGCATTGAGCATGGGGCCAATGCCATTAACGTGATGCAATATGCCAATCCTTTGCCGCATGTACTCATGCTCACAGCCATTGTGGTGATGGTCGCCACACTGGGTGTCGCACTAGCCGTGGTTATTCTGATCTACAGGAGATATGGCACACTGGAGGAAGACGAAATCATGAAGTTGGTGCGAAGAGGTTGATGTGATGATAGCACAGATCCCCGTTTTTATTGTCGTTATTCCTTTGTTATGTTCGTTCCTTACCCCGCTTGTAGGACTGTGGAGAAAGGACCTCTGCTATTATTGGTCAGTTCTCGCCCTTTCACTGTGCGCCCTGGCATCGATTGACACCCTGTTTGCCGTAATACAGGGGGGCCCCATACACTATCGTATGGGAGGCTGGGCTCCCCCGTTTGGGATAGAATACGTCATCGATCACCTGAACGCTATGATGCTGGTTATCGTGTCTGCGATCAGCCTGATCGTAGCGATATATTCCAAACGCAGCGTTGAACAGGAATTACCTGACCGGGTCGTGTACTTCTACACCATATTCCTTCTGCAGGTGACCGGCTTCGTGGGGATCGTAATAACCGGTGATCTTTTTAACCTGTATGTCTTCTTAGAAGTCGCCTCTCTGGCCGGATATGCCCTTGTTGCCGTTGGCGAGGACGGCGCGCCCCTGGCCACCTTTAGATATATCGTCATGGGTACCATTGGCGCCTGCTTCTACCTGTTGGGAGTCGGCTATATCTACGTGAGTACGGGTTCTCTCAATATGGCTGATGTGTATCAAATCCTACCGGACCTGTATCATTCAAAGGTTGTCCTTACCGCCGTTGCGTTCCTGCTTGCAGGGTTGGCCGTGAAGATGGCCCTTTTCCCTGTCCATGTTTGGCTGCCGGACGCCTATACAAAGGCCCCTTCAGCCGCAAGCGCCCTGATCGCCCCTTTGATGACCAAGATATCGCTCTACGTCATGATCAGGGTACTTTTTACCGTGTTCAAGCCGGCGTTGTTCATAGATCTGCTTCCGGTCGCCGACATCATGGTCTGGGCAGGTGTGATTGCCATCTTGGGCGGCGCAACCATGGCCCTTGCCCAGACTGATCTCAAAAGAATGCTGTGCTATATTGTGGTCGCTGAGGTCGGATACATTGTCGGCGGCGTGGGATTGGCCAATGCAACAGCGATCAAGGGGGCGATTCTCCACATCCTGAATGACGCGGTGATGACTGTTGGGCTTTTTACGGTTGCCGGCATTGTCGTGTATAAGACGGGCCGTCACGACCTATCTGACTGTAAAGATCTCTTCAAGAAAATGCCATTCACCATGGCTGCTTTTGTGGTCGGCGCTTTGTCCATCATTGGTGTCCCGCCCACCTGCGGTTTTTTCAGCAAGTGGTACCTTATCCATGGAGCCGTGATAGCCAAGCATTGGGCATTTCTGGTGGCATTACTCCTGTCCAGTCTGGTCAGTGTGGTCCTTTTCTTTCGTATTATTGAAATCGGATATGTCTTCCAGGCTTCTCACGGGGAACATGCACACGGTGCCGAACACACCGCGATTGATGAAGCCCCTCTCAGCATGCTGGTTCCTACTATCGCAATAGCCGTGGCCATTATTCTGATCGGTCTTTACAATCAGACAATCCTGTCAAACATAATCGACTTTGCTGTGCCAATGTTGTAGCCTATAATTGTGGGGAGCAAGCAGCCACGCCAGCCCCAAGAGGGGCCGGCACGCAGCGGTTTATCTTTGGAACACGCCATTTGACTCTAGACCACTGAGTGCCGAACAGTCCGGGATCTCCCGATAAGCTTTTCTGCCTTTGATAGGAAGATAGTGCCATGTCGAAGATCATGATCATTGACGATGAAGATAGTATCAGGAAGGTCCTGAAG
>MAVP01000090.1 GCA_001751075.1 Desulfobacterales bacterium S7086C20
TTCATGACATAGCCTCCTAATGGCTTGATGTCTTACAAACTAATTCAAAGATCCATCGTTCTTAACATCCTTTCCTTTTCAGGGTCAAACCCGTGAGGAAGGGATTGTTGAGCGGAAAAATGTTGCAGTTTCGGGGGGAGAAGCACCCCGGGTTTCAAGACATGTCGTGCATGAATCATGCCGTGGTAGTAAGGTCAGCCTTCTATTCATATTACTCAGAGCATCAAATAGTCTACATCTAGTTTACATCCCACGCAATCTAGCAGGGATTATCAGGTCCTTTCTAAGGTCTCAATGTCTCTACCGTGAAATGGAGATAAATTGGTTCGAGGTCTGGGGATGTGTCAATTAGACGGTGACATATGTTTTCTAAAGAATTTCACCGAGAACGCCGATGTATTTGATGTGTTTATTAGTAATGAGTGACGTGTATCCGGTAACGCCAGCGTAAATCGGGACCGGAACCGTTTTTTATTCTTACCAAGACCTTCTAAGAACAGGTATTTGTGATGAAAGTCCAACGCATTGGCATCTTGATGATTATCTTATGCCTTATCGGTATCAGCATCGTCTCCATCGCCTTGATACGATATGAGCAAAGGAAAAACACACGCGACATTATCAATACGGGCCGGTACTTGGTTACCCTCATAGCCCTCCATTCTATAGAAGATTTCCAGAACAACAAGCGCTCTTTATTCCTACGTACCCTTCACGATCACATCTCTTCTGAAGACCTTGCTTATTGCCTCGTACACAACCATAGCGGCAACCCTCTTCTCATCTTGGATCCCTATAAACTAGTGTCAAGAATACCCGAAGGTGTCCAAATGCGATCCCTCTACACAACGGGATCGCCCCATCAAATCTTCCAGACGAGCGACTCCAACGGGACTATCTATGAGTTCGCCAAATCCATGTTTGAAAATGGACAACAGACCGGTACCGTCAGATTGGGTCTCAGGCTCCTTCCGATATCGATCTTTTCCTTGGAACGTATTGGACTGCTGGCTACGATTGCGTTTTTTATTTTTGCCATAGTTCCGTTTGTCTTTTATGGAATTAGATCCGCCCTACGGCCCCTTAAAAATGCCAGTTTAAAGATAAAAAACTTAACCGGAGAAGCCGCGCATGCCGAAACAGAAAAGAAAAAGGCAATGGCCATTGATGATCAGATTGCCAGCATTGCTCAATCAATCAGTCTGCTCAGTAAAAAGTACAAGATACTCGAGACATCCAACATCGAATCGCAGGCCCAAAAAGGAGTCGTTGCTTATGGAAGAAAACAAATCACTCGTATCTTGGATGCTGTGCACTATGGCATTATCATTACCGACACTCAGGACCATATCAACGACATAAATGCACACATGCTGAATCTGCTTAACAAGGAACGCAACGATGTACTCGATAGGCCATTAGGCGAAGTTTTGGAACATGAAAAAATCCTATCGTTCATCTCAGAGCAAGAGGGAATCGCTCAAAAAACGACTCAGCGTGATATAGAAACAACCTTTCCTGCACACGCTCCAGAGGAAATCTTTCTTGTAACCCTGTCCTATTTGGATGACGGTCATGGATCCATCAGCGGCAAGGTGATTTCTGTCAAAAATCTAACGAACCAGAAATTGGCTGAAAAGGCAAAACACGAGTTTGTAGCGCACGTAGCTCATGAACTACGGGCGCCTTTGACGACGATCAAGTCTTACAATGAGATGCTCATGGATGGGGAAATCGACGACCTTGACACACAAAAAGAATTCTATAACACCATTAACCAAGAAACCGACCGGTTGGCCCGTCTCATTGAAAACCTATTGAATATGTCAAAAATCGAGATGGGCAGCTTAACCATAGACAGGGGTCTTGTCAAAACTGATCGACTTGTCAAGGACTGTGTTGCCGCCATTGAGGCACCCGCCCAGACTAAACACATTACCATTGAGAAAAAGTCACCCGACAAATGGCCTTCTCTCGTCGGAGATAAGGAGCTGCTAAAGGTAGCCATGATCAATGTCCTGGGTAATGCCGTAAAATACAGCCCTGATGACAGCACCATAACCTTCTCCCTGAGCGAAGTAGATCATTCGATCGTCTTTGACGTCTTCGATCAGGGCTACGGCATTTCAGAGGAGGATCTTAACCATATCTTTGATCAATTCTATCGATCTTCGGATCCCCATATCAGCGAGCAAACAGGAAGCGGACTGGGTCTTGCCATGACCTCGGAGATCATCCGCCTCCACGAGGGACACATCGAGGTCCAGAGCACACCCGGCGAGGGAACGCACTTTTGCATGAGATTACCAAAGGAGGATTATCACCTTGGGAAACAATAAAAAAGTTGTGGTCATTGACGATAATGCCGAGATCAGGCACGTGATTGAATTGAAGTTAAGAACACATGGATACAAAGTGATTACTGCCGCAAACGGGAAAGAGGGACTTAACCTCATAAAGTCTAAACAGCCTGATGTGGTAATCACAGACATCGTCATGCCGGAGAAGGAAGGCATAGAGGTCATCACGGAAGTTCGGCGCGATTTCCCTAATGTCAAGATCATTGCCATGTCCGGAGGCGGCCTCATTGGACCGCACGAATATCTGAGCTGGACTAAGATGATGGGTGTGCAACGCACATTCACCAAACCTTTCGCAATCAATGAGATATTAGAAGCAGTCAACGAGCTTGTGGGGTAACACCATCGTGGGAAACAATAAAAAAGTTCTGGTCATTGACGATGACGCCCAGATCAGGCGAGTGGTTGAGTTCAAGTTGAGAAAACGTGGATACCAGGTACTCATGGCCATGAACGGTGCGGAAGGGCTTCAAGCGATCGAGTCCGAACAGCCAGATGCAGTTGTCACAGATATCATGATGCCAAAACTGGATGGGGAGACCCTCTGCAAGCAAACGAATCATCTCAAGAAACAGCGCCCTTTTCTGACCATTGTCATGACGAATCGTATATCATCTGATGACCGGAACTGGGTCAAGGATATGCAGGACACCGAACTCATGGAAAAACCTTTCAGCCCTAATCGTTTGCTGGGCTGTATTGACGAATATTTTCGTGGCAACTAGTCATGAGACACTTGGGCCAATTGCATGACTTTCTTTCCAGTCTTTCTTCGCTTATCCCATTGAACTTTCAAATCTGGGACGCCAACGGGCTGGTGTATTCATCAGGTCCGAACGGGACTAAGGGATCCAATGTCAAGGAACACCAGCCCTTTTCAGCCCAGGTCATGAGCCAGGCCACCTATCAATCCACGTCCCATGATGGTCGAGCCCCCATGTTCGGCATGCCCATCAGGTATGGGCAACAAGTCATAGGTTCCCTCATCGCCTTGGAGTCAAACGGTAACTTGGCGGTACCTTCAGAAGACAGCCTTCAGGCACGAATCCATGATGCAAGAGAAATGGAGCCGTTTCTGACGCATCTGGCCGGCCTGACGGAAGAGATATGGGCCAGTCGAAAAGAAATTGAGAATGTGGCTGAAGAGCTCTCCCAGAGTTTTGAGGACTTATCCGTGTATGCCAGAATTTCAACCCACATGAGATCCCTGCAATTTTCCGAGGAGATGCTGCAAAACTTGATTGAAGAACTTCATGAAACCATGAGAGTTGATCTGGCCTTTGCTGAATTGCCAGATCGGCCCGAGTACAACGCCATCGTCGGTGCGACAGCGCTCCCGGACACGGTTTTTGATCAACAGGCATTTACCCATAAGCTTATCCAGTCGATCCCGCAAGAAGCGCCCTCCCTCCAGCAAGATTATTTCATCGTGAATGATTCCAGAAGCACCGTTTACAGGGAACTTCATCCAGCCCCCTATCGTTTCCTGGCCGTTAAGGTTGCGCACGACACCACTTTCCACGGATGGTTGGGACTCGTGTCATTCAAATTCGAGGAACATTTTCGACAGAGTGAATTGCAGCTCTTGCAATCCATGGCCAGGCAAATCTCTGTCCTCTTGGCTAATGTGGACCTGTACCAAGACCTCCAACAGTTCGTCATGAACATGGTCAAGTCTTTGGTCTTTGCCATTGAAGCGAAAGATATTTACACCAAAGGTCACTCAGAACGGGTAAACCGGTATTCCATGCTTACGGCCGAACGACTCCCACTGGCCGAAACCCAAAAAACCATCCTGAACTGGGCATCCATCTTGCATGATATTGGGAAGATTGGCGTTCCGGAAAGCATTTTGAATAAACCGGCTCGTTTGAGTAAAGAGGAGTTTGACGTGGTTAAGGGACACCCCAAGAAAGGTCACGACATCTTAGAACCACTTGAACAATTGGCCAGTTGCCTGCCGGGCATTCTCCATCATCATGAGCGCTATGATGGCAAGGGTTACCCCCATGGGTTGAAGGGGGAGGAGATTCCCTTCTTGGCCCGGATCATAGCCGTAGCAGACACCTTTGATGCCATAACATCTAACCGGGCGTATCGATCGGCCAATGCTGCGGAACAAGCCTTAGCTGTCATCAAAGAGGTGGCCGGAACACAGCTGGACCCGGAGGTCGTTAAGGCGTTCAAGGAAGTTTTTGAAGCTACCCTCAAGGCGGAGTTTGAAACAAGCCATGATGAATAAGGTTGTGGAAATCAAACAATCCAAGACAGGCACACGGGGTTCGAGAGCCATTCTAACCTCCAAAGAGTCCCTGACTCATCAGAATTGCAAAGAACTCGAGGCCATGTTCAACGAGGCCATAGATCAACACAAGACCGAGATTATCCTCGACTGTAAGGCAATGTCTTATATGGACAGCGCCGGTCTGGAACTCTTGGCTCAAGTCGAAGAGAACCTGCGAGAACGAGGGGGGATAATGAAGATCATTGCCCTGAACGACGTTTGCAAGGATATATTGGTGGCAACACGGCTCATGAATGTTTTTCATGTCTATAAGGATATCCACGAGGCGATAAGAAGCAGCACATGAAAACCAGGCCTGTTCGGAAGAGAAAACGAATTGGGGAAATTCTGGTCAGCCAAGGCCGCATTACGCCAGAACAACTTGCTGAGTATCTGCGTATTCAGCAGGAAACGCCCAAGCGATTAGGCGATATCCTGGTTGAGAACGAGATCCTCACCAAAGAAGAGTTGGCATATTGCCTTGGAGAACAGCTCGGGATCCCCCATGTCTGGCTCCGTAAAGGCCTGGTAGATCCCCGGATCGTCAGCGTCTTACCCAAAGAAAAGGCCCTCCAGTTTCGGGTCATCCCCATGTTTCGGGTTCACAATACCCTGACCTTGGCCACCGCTGACGCCAATGCCCTTTTCGTCTTTGACGAAATTGCGAAGATCACCAACCTGCAGGTCCAGCCTGTGCTCTCCCGTACGGATGACATCGTTGAGGCCATCCGGCTTTACTACGATAAAGAGGTGAGCATGGACGACTTCGTGGCAGATATCGAAGAAGCCGACATCAACCTCGTGCCTGACTTGTCGGAGCCGGATGTTGAAGAGATCGCGGAAATGGCCGAGGGGAGCCCTGTCATTAATTTGACGAACAGGATTATCTTAAAGGCCATCCGTGACGGGGTAAGCGATATCCACATCGAGCCCGACCGGAATAAATTTCGTGTGCGGGTTCGTATCGACGGCATCATGTATGAACTCATGTCGCCCAAGGCTGAGATGCACCCTGCCGTGGTCTCCCGGCTCAAAGTCATGGGCAATCTCGACATCGCAGAACGACGCACACCGCAGGACGGACGCATACAGGTAGCGGCTGACGGCCAGATGGTGGATATCCGGTTTTCTTCTATGCCCGGCATCCACGGTGAAAAAGTCGTCCTGCGAATTCTGGACAAGAGTCAAGCGCTCCTAGATCTCAACAAGCTTGGGTTTGCGCCTGAAATACTGGATCGGTTCAAGTTCTTGCTCAGGAAGCCCCACGGCCTGATTGTCGTATGTGGTCCCACCGGCAGTGGCAAGACGACCACCCTATACTCGGCCATCACCATGCTCAATACGGTTGAGAAGAACATTGTCACCATAGAGGATCCTGTAGAATATCAGTTAGAGATGATCAATCAGAGTCAAGTCAAGGAGGGGATCGGCCTGTCTTTTGCCAAAATCCTAAAACATACCCTGAGGCAGGACCCGGATATCATCATGGTGGGCGAAATTCGAGACCGGGAAACGGCAGAGACGGCCATTCAGGCATCCCTGACCGGACATCTGGTTCTGTCAACCCTACATACCAACGACAGCCCCAGTGCCATTACACGCCTCCTTGAAATGGGGGTTGAGCCGTATCTGGTCTCCTCGTCCCTGCTGGCTTGCCTTGCCCAACGCCTGATCCGAACTGTCTGCCTTGAGTGCAAGACCGAGTACTACGCGCCCAAGAGCGTGTTGAAGGAGCTGGGAGTCGATGAAAACGAGAAGATGCGGTTGCTCAAAGGCAAAGGGTGTTCTGCCTGTTACGATTCGGGTTTTAAGGGCAGGGTCGGTCTCTACGAACTCTTAGAGGTGGATGAAGGGATAGAATCTCTCATCTTGACCAATCCTGCCAGTGACGCAATAAAGACTTACCTGCGAGAAAAAGGGCACAAGACACTGAAGGGGCTGGGCTATGATAAAGTGCTGGAGGGTGTGACGACCATCGAGGAGGTATCACGGGCTACGTTTGTAGACATCTAATCAACCCTTTCGGTCGGAATCCTAATAGCTAAAACATAAAACCTAAAACGTGATCAATGGAGGTCACGGACAAGACGTCATGGCTATAACCCTGGATAACAAAGCAGTCCGACCATCTTCTAGAGGACCTGAAGCTTCCTCGCAGAGGCGTCGCTTTTCTGCGGCACCATGGCAGGCCATCGTCTCCAGGTTTGGCAGGCAAGTCAAACCCCAGGAGAGGATTTTTTTTATGTCGCAACTCTCCCTCACCCTGGAGATCGGCATGTCCATGAAAAACGCGCTGACGGCTATTGGGGCGCAGACCCAGAATCCGGCCTTAAGCAAGGTGATCCAGACCATGGTCCAGGATATCGAAGAAGGCCGCCAACTTTCCGATGCCATGAAACGCCATCCTCACATTTTCAACCCGGTCTATGTAGGTATGATTAAGGCAGGGGAGACGGGTGGTTTCTTAAAGGGCATTGTAGATCGGATTGTGGAAATGCAGGAAAAGCGTCAGGCCTTGATTGCTCAGGTGCGAGCAGCCCTTGCCTATCCCGTGGTATTGTGCATTCTAGGCATCGTGGTGGTTGTTTTTATCCTAGTGGGCGTGCTGCCGAAATTCACACAATTTTTTGAAGGCAAGGAACATCTCTTGCCCTTCACGACACGGTTCCTTATGGCCCTGAGTGCCTCCTTGCAGGGTTACTGGTGGGCTTACGTTCTGGGTGCTACAGGGCTGGTCATTGGAATCAAATGGTGGAAGGACAGCCCCCCGGGCCGCGCTCTCATGGACCAGTTTTGCGTGCGCAGCCCGGTCTTGAGCGGACTGTACAACAAGATCTATACCTGTCAGATGCTGCGAACCCTTGGGCATTTGATGGAAAGCCAGGTGCCCCTGCTCGAGGCCCTGGACGTCACCCGGGGGACCATAAAGAATCGATATTTTGCCCGTTTTGTCACCGACATTACGTCTCATGTGGAACAGGGCGGCAAATTCGCCCAGTCCTTTGCAAGCTATCCTTATATCACGGAAACGGTCAAAGCCATGGTGGCCACCGGCGAGGAGGCCGGCAGGCTGCCGCCGGTGATGTTGCGGTTGGCCGAGTTCTTTGATTCAGAAGTAGACCAGGAAATAAAAAAGCTCTCTTCCATGATCGAACCCTTGGCGCTGATCATCATGGGCGGTGCAGTGGGGCTGATTGTTTCTTCTATCATCCTGCCCATGTTCAAGCTGGCACGGGCCATGTAGTAAACGCATCCCCAAAGGCTCAACCAACGCCGTGTTAGTTTGGAGAGCATGGCCAGGTTCTTGCATGAAACGTCTTAAGTTTTCTGTTATGGCATCCGATAACGTGTTTGAGAGCATATTTATAGAGATGCAGCTATTGACTTTTTCCTAAGGAGGGAACGAGCGATGAGAAGGTTCATGCAAGATCAAAGAGGTTTTACCCTGATTGAGATGATCATTGTGATCATCATCATGGGGATCCTGGCCGCGGTCATCATTCCTCAGATCGGCAGCACCACGGACGATGCCAAGCTAAGTACGGTAAAGACCGATCTGACCGCCATGCGAAACGCTGTGGAGATCTACTATGCACAGCACAACAGCATCTACCCAGGATACAATGAAAACGATGGGAGCGCGGGCCCCGCGGCCGCTGCCGCTGCCATCACTGCATTCACAGAGCAACTCACCCAGTATACGGATATCGATGGCGACGTAAACACGATAAAAACTCCGGTCTTCAAATACGGGCCCTACATCAAGGCAGGCCAATTGCCTGTAAACCCGTACAATGACTCAAACGCTGTGGTCTGCCAGGTTGCCAATCAAGACATTACGGTCAGGATCTGGGACACGGTCGGCACGGCCGGCTGGCACTTTTACACCCAGACAGGCGTACTAGTGGCCAATGACAGCGCTGCCCACGCGACTGGGCTCTAAAGGTCACATTTCAGTACATTCACACCCACAGCAGGTATTAGGCTGTTCGGCGCGGATATGTCCAACTGGAATTGACGCCCTTGGGCCTGGCCACCCTCATCTTGCGTAAGCAACGGAGGTAAGGTACTCCTAAGGGTCACATCTTAATTATTAATTATTGACAACCTCCAAGATCTCCTGTAGCCTCCTTTCATCAAAATTAAGACATAATAATAGATTTGAAGGAACCATCGATATGGCCAGGCCACTTCGCGTTGAATACCCTGGTGCGTTCTACCATGTGATAAACCGGGGAAATGCAGGAGAGGACCTCTTCAGAAGTAAAAGAGATCGGGAAAAATTTCTGGAATACTTTGAAAAGACCGTTGAACAGTTTTCGATAAAAATTCATACCTATTGCCTGATGACCAATCATTACCATTTCTTGGTGGAGACCCCTGAAGCGAACTTAAGTAGAGCGGTTCAATGGCTCAACGTCAGCTATGCAGTCTATTTCAATAGAAAGCGCCAACGAAGTGGGCATCTGTTTCAGGGTCGTTTTAAATCAATCCTGGTGGATGCGGATGAATACCTCAAACAACTTTCTCGATATATCCATTTGAACCCTGTAAGAGCAAAAATAGTAGAAAAGCCATCTGAATATGGGTGGAGTAGCTATCCTGCCATTATTGGAAAAAGGAAGACCCCTGAATGGCTCGAAACAGGATGGTTGCTTTCTCAATTTGGCAAAAAGAAGAGAGAAGCTATTAAGAACTATAAAAACTTTGTTGAAAATGTCGACATCCACACTTTGGAAAATCCTGCAAAGGACTTGACCGGCCAATATATTCTGGGCACGCCGGATTTTGTGAATTGGGTCAAAGAAACATTTCTTTCGACTCGGTCTGGAGAAAGAGAGATTCCGCAGCTAAGAAAATTGAAACCGACACTCAAGATAGAATCCGTTGTTGAAGCGGTGTGTCGGGAATTTGGCTGCAGCCATG
>MAVP01000091.1 GCA_001751075.1 Desulfobacterales bacterium S7086C20
AATATCATCAAGAAGTTAGTAAGCTTGAAAATGAGGCCGATGCCATAAAGCGCAGAATCCGTGGGCATCTACCAAGGGGAACAAGGATGCTTGTCTCCGGATACCAGTTTTTTATGTATCTAAGAGAGCAGGACAAGGTCCTCGATTCTGTCCAAGAAGCCCTTGACTGGCTCTCCTATCGCCCCGGTCATGCCCTTGCAGAGGAGCTGAAAGAAACCGTGTTTCTTCTCGTTGACGCAGTTATTGAGCCGATCGAAGACCTGAGCCGGATGGTAATTGAGGCAAAGAAGTATTTTAACACCTTCTCTGACAAGCAACGTGACATCGTAAAAGAAATTATTCACAATTTACGACAGAGGGAACATGAGGCAGACCAGATTGAAGATGAACTCAAACACAAGGTCTTTGCCATGGAAACAGATCCGGTCGCAATATTTCATTTAGTCAAGCTTGCCGAAATCATTGGTTCTGTCGCTAATCATGCAGAAAATGCCGGAGATATGATGAGGGCCATGATCGCACGGAAGAAACGGAATAAATGGGGTTTTACTGATAAATAGTATCGTTTTTAACACTATCACACAGAAATTGTGGCCCAGGGACCCCGGCTTCCAGGGCCAGTGTATCTGATTGCTTCAACACTCCATTACACCAGACTCATAACGTCCTCAGGTAGAGCCTTGGGTTTCAGATCTCACCTAGTGGAGCCGACCTTAAATGTCCGAAAAGAACAACTCTATCGAAGGCCAGTCAAATGGGCTGACCGTCATTACTACCCATATTAATGCAGATTTTGACGCCTTTGCCTCAATGTTGGCGGCCAAAAAGCTCTATCCGGATGCCCTCGTGGTCTTCCCCGGCTCCCAAGAAAGGAACTTGAGGGATTTCTTTGTCAAATCGATGGTATACATGTACGACATCGTGAAGATCAAAGATATTGACCTGGAGGCGGTAGAAAGGCTCGTGTTGGTAGATACCCGCCAGGCAAGTCGCATAGGCAGGTTCTCCGAAATTGTAGAACGTCCTGACCTCGAGATTCACATCTATGACCATCACCCGCCCATGCCGGACGATCTTAAAGGATCTCTTGAGATAGCCGAAATAACCGGCGCCGCAGTCACTATCATGACAAGGCTCCTTCGTGAAAAGGAGATTGCCATTACTCCCGACGAAGCAACTATCATGGCATTGGGTTTATACGAAGACACGGGTTCCTTTACGTTCTCTTCCACCACTAAAGACGACTTCCTGGCCGCAGCCTATTTACTTTCTCAAGGAGCCAATTTGAATACGGTCTCCAATATGATTACCAGGGAAATGAGTCCGGAACAGGTCGGTCTTCTAAACGAAATGATTCAAAGTACGACTCGTCATACCATTAATGGCATTGATGTGGTTATTACAAGGGTGGCTTCCGAAACCTATGTCGCCGACTTCGCCCTTTTGGTTCACAAATTAAGAGATATGGAAAATCTGGATGTCATCTTTGCCCTTGCCAATATGGAAAACCGCGTCTATATGGTCGCCCGAAGTCGTTTGAGTGACGTGGACGTCGGCGAGATCGCCATGGCCTTTGATGGTGGGGGCCACCCTTCGGCAGCGGCCGCCACAATCAAAGGGCAGACCTTGATTCAGGTAGAAGAAAAACTTTTTGGTATCTTGAAACAACTGATCAATCCCAGGAAATCGGCAAAAGATCTTATGTCATCTCCTCCCATACAAATAGAACCTCAGATTTCACTCAAGGAGGCCAATCAAATCCTTACCCGTTACAACGTAAATGTCCTTGTAGTGTTGGAATCGGACAGGCTTGCAGGAACCATCTCCAGACAGGTTATCGAAAAGGGGCTCCATCACAAGCTGGATCATATACCGGTACGCGAGTACATGACAACTGAACTGAGCACAGTTAACCCTGAAGCTACCTTATCAGAAATTCAAGCAAAGATTATAGGAAACAAGCAGCGCCTCCTGCCTGTTACAAAAACAAACCGCGTAGTAGGCGTAATCACAAGAACCGATTTGCTCAATATCCTTGTAAGTAATTCCACACGGTCCCCTGAGTACGTACCAGATACCTATATTGGCCAGAGCCCTGCGCGTGAAAAAAACATAAGAAATGTCTTAAAACAGCACTTGCCTGACCAAATCTTTAGTCTCCTTGCAACTATTGGGCAAGTGGCAGACTCACTTAAATACACGGCTTATGCGGTGGGCGGCTTCGTACGTGACCTATTGCTGAACCAGAGAAACTTTGATATCGACGTTGTTATCGAAGGCGACGGGATTATGTTTGCCAAGTCGCTGGCTGCTTCTTTGGATGCCAGAATGCGAGCACACAAGAAGTTCAGAACTGCTGTCGTTATCCTTGAAAATGGCCAAAAAATTGACATAGCCACGGCTAGAATTGAATATTATCAATCACCCGGTGCACTTCCTACCGTGGAGACAGGCTCTATAAAGCTTGACCTCTACCGAAGGGATTTTTCGATAAATACACTGGCCATTAAACTCAACCCAGACAGGTTCGGGACTCTCATCGATTTTTTTGGCGGTCAAATGGATCTCAAACGCAAAGTCATTAGGGCGCTTCACAATCTAAGCTTTGTAGAAGATCCCACGAGGGTTTTTCGAGCTGTACGATTTGAGCAACGCTTCGGTTTTAAGATAGCAAAGCTTACCTCCGGATTGATTGAAAATGCTGTCAGGATGGACTTTGTCAAGCAGTTAAGCGGCCGCAGGCTCTTTACCGAACTGCGCCTCATTTTGGAAGAAGAAAAGCCGATCAAGGCCTTGCAACGACTTAACCAATACAACTTGTTACAAGTGATTCATCCAAAAATGAGCTTACCGCCCGCCTTAAACAGTCTAAGTGCTGTAGACAAGGTTCTTTCCTGGCACAAGTTGCTTTTTCTGGATGACTCTTGTAGAAGATGGGTGGTATACATTTTGGTCCTCGAGAGATCTTTCAATGAAAAGATTGCACAGGAGTTTTGCGAGCGCCTTGAACTAAATGAGCGGTATCAAAAGCTATTTATTAATGAAAAGAACAGGGCGGATCTATGCTTGAAATGGCTGGACCCCCGCAAAGACCTCCAGAACAGTACCATTTACAAGAAATTACGTCCCTTTTGCACCGAGGCCCTGCTCTACATGATGGCATGCACTACCCGTGATGAAACGAGACGGGCTATTTCAAAATATTTTACCAAGTTAAGAACAACAACCACTTATCTGAGAGGTAAAGATCTCAAAGGCCTGGGTATTGAACCCGGCCCCATATATCACAAGATCCTAGACAAGCTCCTTGACGCCCGCCTGGATCATGAACTCAACACCAGGAAGGACGAACTAGAGTTTGTAAAAAGAAATTGGCGGATATAATGTTTCACGGATTTCAACTAAATAAACTGGTCATCCAGATAGCCACGCTCCTCTTTGCGGTTACGATTCACGAGGTTGCCCATGGGTGGGTGGCATGGCGACTTGGCGATCCCACAGCCAAGCGGGCAGGCAGGCTCACCTTGAATCCGATCAAACACCTTGATCTGATGGGTTCTTTTATCCTCCCATTGATGCTTTCTCTTTTCAAATCTCCTATTATATTCGGTTACGCAAAACCGGTTCCTGTAAATTTTCGCAATCTCAAAAATTATCAAAGAGATACCATATTTGTTGCCCTGGCAGGTGTTACTGTCAACCTTCTGTGCGCCCTGTTGTGCGGCCTGGCATCTCAAGTCCTTCTGAGTCTACACTTCCTTTGGGTTAGTGCAATGTTTAGGGGATTCACTTTGGACCTGTTTCTAATCCTTGCCTATAGTGTATTGATTAATTCAGTCCTGGCTGTTTTCAATCTCATACCTATACCACCACTTGATGGCAGCAGAGTCGTCTCTGTACTGATACCCAGGCGATATGCCCACTCTTTTGCAAAAATAGAACGGTTTGGGATGTTGCTCTTGTTTTTTTTGCTTTTCACAGGCACATTAAATGGTGTAATTTCATTTTTTTTGAACCCTACCCTTCGACTCTTCTTGGGAAACGAAGGATTGTCAGTATTTTTTCGATATATTATGCAGTAACTTGAGAGTCCAAAGTTCCTACGTCATGCCGGACTTGATCCGGCATCCAGAAAAGTTATCCTATTGAAATCATTCTGGATAGCGCTGGAGCTTCACTGCGTGTCCGGCTTTCGCCGGAATGACTTGTGACAACCAAATATGTTATGAGAACTTTGGACTGCACTGTGCAATAGGAGAGATTAAGATGGCAAAAAAGCGTATTTTAAGTGGTATGCGCCCTACCGGGCCATTACACCTCGGAAACCTCCATGGCGCTCTTGCAAACTGGAAGGATATGCAGGACGATTATGAATGCTATTTTTTTATTGCCGACTGGCATGCCCTGACAACCGATTACGATTCAACGGAACCAATCAGGGGAAATATTCATAACGTCTTTCTAGATTGGCTGAGTGTTGGCCTTTCACCTGAAAAGTCTACACTTTTTGTACAGTCCTATGTAAAGGAACATGCGGAACTTTTCTTGCTCCTTTCCATGATCACGCCACTCCCGTGGCTGGAAAGGAATCCAACTTACAAAGAACAAATTGCCCAATTGGAAAACCGAGATCTTTCGACCTTTGGATTTCTGGGTTACCCTGTGCTTCAGGCCGCTGATATTATCATGTACAAGGCAAATGGTGTCCCGGTGGGGATAGATCAAGCACCACATGTAGAATTAACCAGAGAGATTGCTCGACGCTTCAATCACTTTTACGGTGATATTTTCCCTGTCCCCGAAACCATACTGACGGAAACATCAAAGATCCTCGGGCTAGATCGCCGCAAGATGAGTAAAAGTTACAATAACGCAATTTTTTTGTCGGATTCTCCAAAAGAAATTCGAAAAAAGGTAAGCAGGATGATCACTGATCCACAGCGGGCACGCAGAACCGATCCCGGCAATCCGGATATATGCAATGTCTTTGCCTTTCATCAGCTCTACTCCGACAAAAAGACTCCACAACGTATCGATCCGGAATGCCGCAGTGCCGAAATAGGTTGCGTGGAATGTAAAAAGCTTATGGCCGAAAACCTAATTAATGCACTCGAGCCTATACGGGAGAAGCGATCTTACTACGAAGACCATCCTGAGATAGTAAGTGAGGTCATGGACGACGGAAATCACAGAGCCCACAAAGTGGCACGCCAAACTATGGAAGAGGTAAGAGAGGCTGTGAAAATTTAGGGCTTTTGGTATCTTGATGAAGGAACAACTCAAAAATAAATCGGAATCGCCATACGAGGTGCAGCTGGGCGAAACTTTTGAAGGCCCCATGGATCTGCTGCTACATCTTGTGAAGAAAAACGAGGTCGATATTTATGATATTCCTGTTGCCATGATTATGGAACAATACATGGAATATCTTAAATTAATGCGGATCATGAACATAGACGTTGCAGGAAACTTCCTTGTAATGGCGGCTACCTTGGCGCAGATCAAATCCCGGATGCTCCTTCCAGTTGACGAAGAACAAGAAGAAGATGAAGAAGACCCCCGCATGGAGCTAGTCCGACCTCTGGAGGAATATCTCCAGATAAAGTATGCTGCCGAAGACCTGGCAGTGAGGAACAGACTCGACTGGGATGTTTTTACGCGAAATGTAAGTGAGGATACTGAAGCTTGCGAAAAACAAGACCAGGAGTTCGTAAACATTAGCCTATTTGAACTGATTGATGCCTTTCAAAAGATAGTTAAACGAGTCTCTTCTAAACACTTTATGGATATCACCGTGGATACCATTTCGGTAAATGCCAGGATTTCCGAAGTAGCGGATCTATTGGAACAACATGACTCTGTAAGCTTTCAAGAACTATTGGAAGGCCAGGATACAAAAGGTCAGCTCATCGTCACATTTCTGGCCATTCTTGAAATGGCAAAATCTCAGATAATACGCATCATGCAACACGTAGAATCAGGTATTATTAGGATCTTCAATGGATAAATTAAAAGCTATTATCGAAAGCCTGCTCTTTGCCTCAGACGCTCCCCTTACGATTGATAAAATCAAGTCGATCCTGGAAACCGAAGATCGTAAGACAATAAACAATCTCCTCGTTTCTCTTACGAACGAATACGACTCCCAGAAGAGAGGTTTCTTCTTAAGCGAAGTTGCCGGCGGATACCAACTTCGAACTCGACCTGAACACAGACATTGGACCAGGAAGATCAGACTGATGAAACCGGCTCGTTTGAGCCGTCCGGCCTTAGAAACTCTTGCCATTATCGCTTATAAACAGCCTGTTCTTAGAAGTGACATAGAACACTTGAGGGGTGTTGATTCCGGCGGTACACTTCACACCCTCTTAGCGCGTGGAATTATCCGTGTTTTGGGCCGCAAAGATCTCCCGGGCCGACCCGTGGTATATGGCACAAGCAAACGTTTTTTGGAACTCTTTGACCTGAGAGACTTAAACAGCTTACCAACCCTAAAGGACTTGCAGGATCTAGGGCAAGAATGGCCGAACGACTCCAAGTAGTCCTGGCTCGAGCCGGAGTCTGCTCTCGACGTCATGCAGAAAAACTCATTACTCAGGGTCGCGTCAAGGTAAACGGAAAGACAATATCTGAACTTGGAACCAAGGTAAACCCGGAATCAGACAATATCCGTGTAGATAATTGTGATATTTCGCGGTCCGAACCAAAGGTTTCAGTGGTATTGAACAAGCCAAAGGGGGTGGTAACCACTTCCAGCGATCCCCAGGGCCGTCCTACTATTGTCGAACTTGTCAAAAACATTAAACAACGCCTTTTCGCAGTGGGCCGACTCGACTATCAGACCGAAGGACTTATCATACTTACAAATGACGGAAAGCTCGCCTATCTCCTCCAACACCCCAAACACGGTATTGCCAAGACCTACGAGGTTAAGGTTAAGGCAACACCTGAGCCTAGAGCACTGGCACGTTTGCGATCCGGTATCGTATTGGATGGTCGCCTCACGGCGCCTGCCAAAGTCAAACAAATCGCTACAACCGGCAAGAACACATGGCTTGAAATTACCATAAATGAAGGAAGAAACCGCCAAATTCGGCGTATGTGCGCCAAGATCGGTCACCCAGTGATGAAGCTCAAGCGCGTCCGATACGGTCCGGTGCCACTGGGCAACCTGAAACCGGGTAGTTATCGCACGCTTTCCCGGCAAGAAATTGCCGGGCTCTATCAATACTGCCGCAAGGCAGACAAAAACCCTTGACTTTAGACCTGTTAACACTTAACACTGATCACTGAATACGGGCGGTTAACTCAGCGGTGAGAGTGCCATCCTCACACGGTGGAAGTCCGGAGTTCAAATCTCCGACCGCCCACCATCTCAATAAAAACAAATACTGAAAGAAGGTCACTTCTAAACAATGTGGCCTTTTTTTATGCGTGATTTTATTCCAGCGTAGAAAATCTTGCTCTCCGAGCAAGGTCAGAGTTCATAAGCTTTGCCGTGTAAACAACTCAGTCGGATTTTTACTAGTCTCAGAGAAATTACCCAAAACAGCTTTGAGCTGAAATGGGTAAGGCCATTTTGTCAAATGTATAGGTTTTGACACCGGAGTCACACCACTTTTGGACGAAAGAAGCGGGATGAAGAATTATAAAATCAAGTTTTAGCTTGACATCACTCCATATTTACCGTACATTATTGGAGCTATGTTTAAAAGAGAGATAAATCCCGTTAAATCAAAAAGCTATTTTCTCTTTGGCCCACGCCAGACAGGCAAAAGCACCTTTGTCAAATCTCTGATCAGCCGCAAAGACCTTTATATCGATCTGCTGCCCCAAAGGAATTTTTTGAACTACGCCAAGACCCCTGGAAGGGTTCGCGAAGAAATTCTGGCCCACCTAAAACGATATGACAACCCTTTATGCATAATTGATGAAATCCAGAAGATTCCCACCCTGCTAGATGAAGTTCACGAACTGATTGAATCTGAAGGAATCAGGTTCATCCTTACAGGTTCCAGTGCCCGTAAATTGCGCAGAGGAGGCGCGAATCTTCTCGCCGGCAGGGCATATACCTACCACCTGTTCCCTTTAACTTTCACTGAACTCGGGGACCAATTTGATCTTGATAAGGCACTTAAAATTGGAACTCTTCCTGTATTATGGGAATCTCGCGAAGAGGACTCACGGGAGTTTCTAAGATCTTATACTGAAACCTATCTGAAAGAAGAAATTGCAGCCGAGGGATTGGTCCGCAATATCGGGCCTTTTGCACAGTTTCTGGATATTGTTGCGGCAAATGACGGTGAAACCGTTAATTTCAATAATATTGCAAGAGAATGTTCGGTGTCTTTAAAAACGGTTAAAAATTACTACCAGATCCTTGAAGATACATTCCTGGCCTTTAAACTTCCCGCTTGGACCAAAAGTGAACGAAGGAGGCTGGTTTCTCACCCCCGCTACTATTTTTTTGATACCGGGATAACTAATGCACTTGCCCACACATTAACGGATCAACTGAATCCTAATATTTTCGGGCATCGTTTTGAACAGTTTGTGATCTGCCAGCTTATGGCTTTTATTTATTATAAGAGATTGGATTGTCAGCTTTATTATTGGCGTACTAACCATGGGGCTGAAGTGGATGTTGTATTAACTACCGGCAATAGAATAACCTGTGCCTTGGAAATCAAATCATCTCAAAACATTGTTAAAGAAAAATTTGCTGGATTGAAGAGCTTTCTAGACGATAATCCATCTGTACCCACATTTATCTTAGGTGTGAAACAAAACAGACGTCAACTACAAAATAACATTACCGTCATAAACTGGGATGATTTTATTTCCGAGGAACTAGAGTCACATAGTTCAAGTAATATATGATGCTTGTGATTCCATCACAGAATTGCAGATATTTAATGACACACACCATTATCTTTCACACCTGAGAGGCCTTTCGGCAATCAACTTCTTACTGCCACTGACTATGTACTTGCCAAAGTAGTGTTGGCAGTAAACCTATCTAAAGCTTCCCGCACGTTGTCAGTGATACCTGTATTTCCGAATCACCGCGCACACCACACCCAGGATCTTGACCTCATGGTTGTGCAAAATGATTGGCTTCATCTCAGGGTTGGCCGGTTGCAATCGGATGCAGTCTGGTTCAATATAGAACTTTTTTAGTGTAACCTCCTCGTTATTGATCATGGCGACCACGGTTTCTCCATTTTCAGCCGTCTCTCGCGCCTCGATGATGATGTAATCTCCGTGCTGAATGTTTTCATCTACCGTGGAACGTCCTTCAACCTGAAGGGCGTATGTCTGGAATCGGCCAACCATGTCCTTGGGAATGGATATTGTCTCAGGATAAGGGATGGCCTCAAT
>MAVP01000092.1 GCA_001751075.1 Desulfobacterales bacterium S7086C20
CAAGGCGTATGTGGGCGGCGAACTAAAGCCCAACGGCGGCGCCCATTCAGGCCGTGATTGGGGTCCTTTTGATATCAACAAGGAAGTCATCAACCTTTGCCCCACAGAGTGTATGGCCTGGGACGGCAGCAAACTGGAGATCAATACCCCGGAGTGTACGCGCTGCATGCACTGTATTAACGGTATGCCCAGGGCCCTGCGTATCGGAAAAGATACCGGCGCCACCGTTATGGCGGGCGCCAAGGCCCCGATCCTGGACGGTGCCCAGATGGGGACACTGATTGTTCCGTTTATCAAGATAGAACCCCCTTATGACGAGATTAAGGAGAAAGTCATCGAGCCTATTTGGGATTGGTGGATGGAAGAGGGCAAAAACCGCGAGCGTCTTGGCGAGCTGATGAAGCGTCAGGGTCTGCAGAAGCTGCTTGAAGTGACCGGCTTTGATGCCATCCCGCAGATGGTTCAAGAGCCTCGGTCCAACCCCTATGTCTTCTGGAAAGAAGAAGAGGTTCCGGGTGGCTTTAAACGTGATGTTAATGAATTCAGGAAATATCATCAAAGATAGGAGGTGAGAACAATGGCATTTATTTCATCAGGATATAATCCAGACAAACCGATGGTAAATAGGATTACGGATATTGGACCGAAATATTACGAAGAGTTTTATCCGCCGGTAATCAAGAAAAACAAAGGAAAATGGCTCTACCACGAGATCCTGGAGCCGGGTATTTGCGTTCATGTCGCCGAAAGCGGTGATGAGCTTTATGTGCTTCGCGTTGGTGGGTGCCGCATCATGAGTGTGTCTCACATCCGCGAGATAAATGAAATAGCCGATAAACACTGTGACGGCTATCTCCGGTTTACTACCAGGAATAACATCGAGTTTATGGTAGACAGCAAGGACAAGGTTGAGCCCTTGAAAAACGATCTTCTGAGCCGGAAACAACCAGGCGGGTGCTATAAGTTTCCCTTAGGCGGAACGGGCGCAGGGATCACTAATATCGTTCACACCCAGGGCTGGATACATTGCCACACTCCGGCAACAGACGCCTCCGGCACCGTAAAGGCCACGATGGATGTACTCTTTGATCAGTTTACGGACATGAAACTCCCGGCGAAACTCAGGGTCTCCATGGCATGTTGCCTGAACATGTGCGGCGCTGTCCACTGCTCTGATATCGCCATCCTGGGATATCACCGCAAACCGCCCATGCTGGACCATGAGTATCTGGACAAGATGTGCGAGATTCCTCTTGCCGTAGCGGCTTGCCCGACGGCGGCGATAAAGCCGGCCAAGGTAGAGGTAAACGGCCAGCAGGTCAAGAGTGTATCCGTCAAAGCGGAACGCTGCATGTTCTGCGGCAACTGCTACACCATGTGTCCGTCCATGCCTCTGGCCGATACGGAAGGTGATGGTATCGTCCTCATGGCGGGGGGCAAGATATCCAACAGAATCAGCGCCCCGAAGTTCTCCAAGGTGGTAGTCGCCTTTATCGAAAACGAGATGCCCCGCTGGCCTACGATGACCAAGGCGATCAAAAAAATGGTTGACACATATGCCGGTGATGCCAACAAGTACGAGAGGTTTGGTGATTGGGCCGAAAGGATCGGCTGGGAGAAGTTCTATGAGAAGACAGGACTTGAATTTACCCACCATCTCATTGACGATTTTCGTGATCCTGCGTACTATACGTGGCGTCAGACAACGAACTTCAAGTTTACGAATGCTATCAAGTAGCATGCAGGCAAAGAAAGAGAGATAAAATGGACGAAGAAACTGCAAAGAAAACCATTGTAGAAAACCTGGAAAAGAAAAAGGGAAAATCCAAGTTCTATCTCAAGGATTTCTACAAGATGTTCCCAGGCGAAAAGCCCAGGACCGTGAAGAACCTGGTTAACAAAATGGTTGGGGAATCTACTCTTGAGTATTGGTCGAGTGGGAGTACGACCCTGATTGGACTGAAAGGTGTTGGCAAGCAGGCCGGTGGTGAGGGCGAAGCCTAGTAGTACATATGCGCCTCTGCCTATCAGGTAATGACTTGCTAATACCAAGTCAGTTTGCTTCAGAGACAAAAGAAACCTAGAATATGGCAATTTCCCGAATTCTGATCGCCGGTTTGCGTGGTGGTTCGGGGAAAACGATCGTCTCCTTGGGGTTGATCGCATCCTGGCGGAAACGCGGGATGGCCGTTTCCCCTTTCAAAAAGGGACCGGATTTTATTGATGCGGGCTGGCTGGCCCTTGCGGCCGGCCGGTCCTGTCATAATCTGGACCCTTTTTTTATGCCTGCCGAAACGATCCGTTCTTCTTTTGCCAATCATTCCTTTCAAAGTGACCTTGCCGTTATTGAAGGCAACAGAGGTCTTTACGACGGAATAGATGTTGAGGGTACTACCAGCACATCTGAATTGGCCAAGCTCCTAAAGACCCCTGTCATCCTTGTGATAGATTGTACTAAAAGTACCCGTACAGTGGCCGCCATGGTCATGGGGTGCATACAGTTTGATCCAGAGGTAGAGACCCGCGGTGTCATCCTTAACCGCGTGGCAGGCGGACGCCACGAGTCGATCCTGAGAAAGTCGGTGGAGACATATTGTGACATTCCGGTTCTTGGGGCCATACCCAAGCTCAAAGATGAACCCTTCCCGGAAAGACACATGGGACTTGTGCCGACACAGGAGCATGCTTGGGCCGCCGACTCGATAGATAGGGCCGCCGAGGTGGCGGAAAAGCATCTTGATCTTGCTGGGCTCATGGCGGTGGCAGTGCAGGCCGCCCCGGATCTGCCAGCCGGCAGCAAGGTCTCCGGTAAGTGTGTCAACAGTGGAGAGCCACGCACTTTTTCAGGCCCGGACGATCCCCCTGGTCCCGTCGAATGGCAAACGAATGCAACCCGGCCCCGCATCGGTGTCATCCGGGATGCCGCCTTTCAGTTTTATTATCCGGAAAACATAACAGCCCTTGAGCAGGCCGGGGCCGAAATCGTCATATTGAGTGCCCTGGCGGATCCGGGGCTGCCACCCCTGGACGGGCTTTATATCGGCGGCGGTTTTCCGGAAACACAGGCAAAAGGCCTTGCGTCAAATGAAGGCTTTCGAAAAGATGTGCGCCACCTGGCGGAAGGAGGTCTACCCGTTTATGCCGAATGCGGGGGTCTCATGTACCTGGGTGAAAAGCTCATCCTCAAGGATCGGGCCTATCCCATGGCGGGGGTTTTGCCGGTAGTCTTTGGGTTTTCAAGGCGACCGCAGGGCCACGGTTACACTATTTGCGAAGTGGAAAGAGAGAATCCTTACTTTGAGGTCGGCAGTCGGATTCGCGGACACGAGTTTCATTATTCCAAGGTCTTAAGCTGGCAGGGGAATTCAGAGGATTTGGCCTTCAACATGGTACGCGGCGGCGGTATTGACGGCAAAAGGGACGGCCTGTGCTACAAGAACACCCTCGCAACATATACCCATATCCATGCCCTGGGAACACCTGCCTGGGCAAAGGCGATGGTTGAGGCGAGCAGACGGTATCAAGGCGAAAAGAATCCGACAAAAAAACCTTAACTGATCGGCAAAAAAATAGGGCAAGGCCTAAAACGACCGTGCCCTATTTTTTTGTTTCTGTATTTTCCTTATTTCTTTTTCTTCGGATGGCAGTCCTTGCATGCCGTGGGTCCGGTTGGCTTGGCCGCCTTCTTCAGATCCTTATGGCACATTACACAGTTCTCATGAATCGCTGAGTAGTGGTACTTTGTGATCTTTTCTTTCTTGGGTATCTTTGGTTCACCCTTCTTTACCTTGGGTGCCTTGGCCTCGCTGTGACAGGCATCACATTTTTGGACTGCTTCGGTTTTTTTCCACACATTCTTGCCATCCTTGTAAACATGATGGCAATCGGCGCAGGCAATCTTGTAATCCACGTTGTGTTTCTTGTGGGTAAAGGTTACCAGAACCTTTTTGTGCTTTTTATAGACCTTTGAGTTCATCGTCATGGTATCAGCTGGGCCTGTGGCTGTGGCATGTACCATCGAAAAGACAAAGACCACCCCCAAGAGTGAAATTGCCGATGTTAACAGTGAGCGTTTCTTCATGTCCTACCTTTCCTCCTTTCCTAAAATTTAAAAAGTTAATAATTTTAAAGAGTTGTAACCATCTCTAAGGAAAGCTTTTTTAGCAAAATACCCGGCAGATGTCAAGGACAAAAGCCATTACCCGGCATTTTGCTTTTCGTCCTTTTTGTCGGTCTCTTCTATGTCTTTGTTCTTTTTCTTCTTTCCAAAGATCTTGGCGCCGACGATGCTTACTTCATAAAGGATCATCAGGGGGCCGGACATCATGATCTGGGTGATTACGTCGGGAGGGGTTAGGATGGCGGAACCGGCAAAGAAGACAAGGATGGCATACTTTCGCTTCTTCCTCAGGAAGTCCACGTCCACGATCCCCAGTTTTGCCAGAAAGGTTATGAAAAGCGGGAGTTCGAAGACGATCCCGAAGGCAAATAAGAGCTTGGCCGAGAACCCAAAGTATTCTTTTACGGAAGGCAAGGGTCTAATGGCGTCCGATGCAAACCCCATAAAGAACTTGAATCCAAAGGGGAAAACCACGTAGTATCCAAATAGCGCCCCGCCCACGAAAAACATTGAGGAAAGAAAAACAATCGGCAGAACCCACTTCCTTTCCTTGTTATAGAGACCAGGGGCTATAAACATCCAGAATTGATACATTATAACAGGGATAGCCAGAAGTATCCCTGCCAAGAGGGCGACTTTCAGATAGGTAAAAAAAGCCTCTGGAAGACCTGTATAGACAAGTTTTCCCTCGGGCGGCATAGCCGCAAGGAGCGGTTTCATGAGGATTTCGAAGAGCAGCTCTTTAAAGCCATAACATATGCAGAAGCCAACACCGATGGCAATAAAGCAAGTTATGAGTCGTTTGCGAAGTTCCTCGAGATGTGAGGTAAAGGGAAGCTTTTCACCTTCAGGCATCCTTGGAGGGTCCTTTCTCTTCAGCTTCCTGTTCTGCTTGCTGCGAGGACTCTTTTATGTCCTGATCAGTTTCCTGATTATGGGGTTGTTCAGTATTAGCCTCTGAACTAGCTTCCGGCAGAGGGTCATCGTCCTTTCCAATTCCCTGCTCTTGCTTTTTGTCTTCATCATTCAAAGAAGCAGCGCCTTGGGCCATGGACTGATGGACAGTCTGTTGAATATCACCCTTTATGTCTTGAAGCGTATTCTTGGCTTCCTTAAAATCGTTATCGACTTCGATGCTTTGCTTGAAATCTTGTGTGGCCTTCTTAAACTCCGCAATACCCTTTCCAAGTGATTTGGCTATATCGGGGAGCTTTTTGGGGCCAAGGACTATCAGTGCTATGGCCAGAATCAAGATGATCTCCGGCATTCCCATCCCAAACATGAGTGACTCCTTGTAGTATAAATTTTCGGAATTACGGCTATATATCTTTGAAATTATAACGATGCTCGGTTATCCTGTCAAGGTATATTGGTTTTATCGACGGAACAAATAGGACAGACTCGTAAAAAGATGGTTGAAGCCGCGTTGCGGCATCCTGGCGTCAATGAACTTGAGTTATATTCGTTATTCGCTCTTTTCAACTGAATAGATGTAGACCATGGTTATGCAGAAGAAAAAAATTTCTGATTGACAACCAGCAAGCCGTTTTCTAGACTCATGAAGATCTTGTGCCGGAGTGGTGAAATTGGTAGACGCAGAGGACTCAAAATCCTCCGGGCCTTGCGCCCATGTCGGTTCAACTCCGACCTCCGGCACCATATCAAATTCAATGCCTAACCAAGAGTTGCAGGGCGGCTTTTTTTTGCCTTGACAGCCGCGGACATTTCGTGTAAGTGGCACATGATCATGACGGTTAGTCTTTCGGTCCGTATCTGACAACGAAGTCAACAACCAAGAATTAATCTCATATGAGTCTAAAAAATCTTCTTACCGACAACAAATCTTCCATCGTTAAGGCGTGGTGTGATCTCACACTCAAAAGTTATCCCGAAGAAAGCCAAGGTTTTTTCAAAAAAAAGGACCAATTTGGAAATCCGGTAGGCCACAGCCTCTGTGAGGGAATAGAGTCTACCTATGACGCTCTCTTGGAAGACGCTGACACAGACGTGCTTTCTAAGGCCCTCGATGGCATCATTAGGATAAGGGCTATTCAGGAGTTCTCGCCATCACAGGCCATCAGCTTTTTGTTTGGGCTGAAGCAGGTGATAAGAGACGGACTGGGAAGCAAGATCAATAAAGATGGATTTTCCGAAGAGTGGGCTGTGTTTGAGACGAAGATAGATGGCTTAGCCCTTCTTGGCTTTGATATTTATTCCAAGTGCCGACAACAGATTTACGATATTAGGGTGGAATCTGTCAAGAGGCGCACGTCTCGGTTGTTAACGAAGGCAGGTTTGGTCTATGAGATCCCGGAAGGACAATCTGATCAGTCGGATCTTCAAGAAAACATTGCCAACATTAATAACAGCTAACCTTACACGGAAGCGAGGGAATACCAAATGAACGTGATACTGAGTCTTACGATTTCCAGTCTGGCGATTTTCGGACTTGTCGTGATCCCCTTTTTGGGAGTTTGGGTGGCACACCTTAATGTCCTGTTCGGGATAGTCATTCCCTACATTGCTGTCATCATATTTTTTCTGGGGATGATCTACCGGGTGGTTAAATGGGCAAAATCGCCTGTCCCCTTCCGGATACCAACTACCTGTTCGCAACAAAAATCCTTGCCGTGGATCAAGTATACCTATGTCGACAAACTGGACAACCCTTCCACAAGGCTTGGTGTCTGGGGTCGGATGATTCTTGAGATCTTCTTCTTCCGCTCCCTTTTCAGAAATTCAAGGATGCAATTCGGCACAGGGCAAGATGTCAGATACACATCTTCTAAGTGGCTCTGGATTGGGGCCATGGCGTTTCACTATTGTTTTTTGGTTGTTATAATCAGGCATCTGAGGTTTTTTACACAATCTAATCCTTGGTTCGTGACGCTTACCGAAAACATTGATGGCTTTTTTGAGATGTTTGTTCCCGCTGTTTATCAGAGCGGTCTCCTCCTGGGTGCGGCTTTAACATTCCTGCTATTAAGAAGGCTTCTTAGCCCTCAGTTGCGATATATCTCGCTTCCTGCCGATTATTTCCCCCTTTTTTTGATCTTAACCATTGCAGGAACTGGCATCTTGATGCGATACGGCCTGAAGACCGATATTGTGGGTGTTAAGGAGCTTACAATGGGGCTTGCAAATTTTAACCCCACGATTCCTGAAGGAGTGGGGGTTTTATTCTATATCCACCTGTTTCTGGTGAGTATCCTTTTTGCCTATTTTCCATTCAGCAAGCTAACGCACATGGGCGGTGTTTTCTTAAGTCCCACAAGAAATCTTGAGAATAACAACCGAGCAGTCAGGCATATTAATCCGTGGAATCCGGAAGTTAAGTTACATACATACGAAGAGTACGAAGATGACTATAGAGACAAGATGATCGGCGCCGGACTACCGGTAGATAAACAGCCTGCGCCGAAGGAAGAAAAAGAATAGACCTGACAAAGGAGTTATCATGCCTAGGATACCAAAGGATTGGAAACTTCCACAAGAACCAGGGGATTTTCTGAGTGATGTTGGGCACACGCCCGAGCCCCGCGTAACGGGGTGGATGAATACGCCCCCGGTTGAAATCAAGCGCGGCATGCACTGTTATGCCGCCAAACCGGATAGACTTAAGAAGATGGGGATGCCGAACCCTCGTGAATGGTCGGCCATGGATGATGACTGGAAGCTTCCGGAAAACTGGAAAGAGACATTTTTGGATGGAATGAAGGACCGTCTCGGAAGATTCCGTACGTTCCAACTTTTCATGGATATCTGTGTCAGGTGTGGTGCCTGTGCCGATAAGTGCCACTTCTACATTGGTTCAGGTGACCCGAAGAATATGCCTGTTCTTAGGGCGGAGCTTCTGAGATCAATCTACAGACAGCACTTTACTACTGCAGGAAAGATCCTCGGTCCGGTGGCAGGAGCCCGAGAGCTGACTTACGAAAGGCTTAAGGAGTTGTGGTACTATCTGTACCAGTGTTCCGAGTGCCGGCGTTGCTCGGTCTTTTGTCCTTATGGGATTGATATGGCGGAGATTACCATTATGGGGCGAGAGCTGACCAATCTGCTGGGGCTAAACATTGACTGGATCGCAGCCCCAGTTGCTTTTTGTTACCAGACCGGCAATCATATGGGTATACAGCCCCACGCCTTTGTGGAGATGTTAGAGTTCTTTGTTGATGAGATCGAAGAAGTCACCGGTGTGAGAGTACAGCCCGACTTCAACAGGAAGGGCGCTGAGGTCCTATTTGTCACGCCCTCGGGAGATGTCTTCGGTGACCCGGGCACGTACACCTGCATGGGCTATATGATTTTATTCCATGAACTCAAAAAGCTTGGCCTGGATATTACCTGGAGCACATATGCCTCTGAGGGTGGTAACTTCGGGCTCTTCACCTCAAACGAGGTAATGAAGCGATTGAACTCCAAGATGTATGCCGAGGCCAAACGGCTCGGCGTCAAATGGATTCTCGGCGGCGAATGCGGCCACATGTGGCGTGTGGTAAACCAGTATATGGGCACCATGAATCTTGAGCTGGCTGAGGGCAGTAAGATGGAAGAGCCTGTCTCTCCCATTACGGGGACCAAATTTGAGAATGCCAAGTCAACGAAGATGGTCCACATTACCGAATTTACGGCGGACCTTATCAGAAATAACAAGCTCAAGCTTGATCCAAGCAGAAATGATCATCTGACGGTGACGTTCCATGATTCCTGTAACCCGGCACGGGGCATGGGGTTATTCGAAGAACCCCGATATGTGATTAAAAACGTGTGTAATAACTTCTATGAGATGCCGGAGAACACGATCAGGGAGCAGACCTTCTGCTGCGGTGGCGGATCCGGCTTGAACGCCGGCGAGGATATGGAGCTTAGGATGCGCGGGGGGCTTCCCAGGGCAAACGCGGTGAAATATGCCCACGAGCAACACGGTGTAAACATGATGGCGTGCATCTGTGCCATCGACCGAGCGGTTCTCCCAGATCTCATGACTTACTATGTTCCTGAAGTGGACATAACCGGTATTCATGAACTCGTGACAAATGCCATGGTATTGGATGGAGAAAAGAAAAAGACGGTGAATTTGCGTGGCGAACCCCTTCCAGGCAAGGAGGATAAAAAGTGATGTATGACGGAGGCAAAATAGTCACTGGCATAATTATCGGCGTTATCTTGTTGGCATTTCCTGTGTGGTGGAACCTTGGGGCGGCCGGGCCGAAGCCGGACATAAAGTATCCG
>MAVP01000093.1 GCA_001751075.1 Desulfobacterales bacterium S7086C20
TGTCCATGAATCCGAGCCTGCGTCCAAGTCCCCATCGGCACGGTCGCTCAGGTCCAGGTATCCTCCATTACTGCCATCAACTCGGACAAATACGCCGGCGCGATCGACTTTTCCGCCGGAGGTCGATGTTTGCGTAGGCAGAGACCCGGAGCCGCGAGAGGCGGCCTTGCCGTGGCTTCCGCCTGAGCCGGAATCAACTACTTCATCGTCAGCTCCGGCCCATGGATAGTTTTCCATCCGATATTCGGCTACAGGGTTAGAGTAACAGGTGTCTGAACAGGAACGAGTGAGTTCATACAGATCAGTGACGTCATCAGCAGTCAACTCACGACTGTAGACCATTACATCATCTATAAGGCCTTCATACACATGGCCAGTGTTCTCATAAAGACCGCCAATCGAAAATGTTTCGGCATCCCAAATATTGCTTGTCGGATTGTCAGTTGCTGTCTGTTTTAGCTCGTTGTCAACATAAAGCCTTCCTCCATTGGTAGAACTATAAGTATAGACCACGTGGTGCCACTTGTTGTCAGTATATTTTCCCGCGTAGTCGATCTCACCGCCACGCGTTGTCGTGCTTTCAGCGGTAACCCAGGCACGCAGGTCACCATCCGTGTCGTAGCAAAGTGCCGTGCTGTAACTATAACTTCCTGTATCATTGGAGAACTCTATCAACCTTGGAGCGCCTTTGCCACCGCCCGATGATTTGAACCAGCAGGATAGGGTAACCTCATCACCAAAGACCATTATGTTACTACCGGTGAGAATGTCGCTTACAATCATGTCGTTGCTACCATCAAAGGAAGCAGCCCGACATACCTTGCCGGAATGGGTGCCTGTTACTCCGTTTATGGCTTTGCCATAATGATTTGCATCTCCAAGGGAATCAACCACATCGTAGCTGGTTCCATCCCAGGTAGTGCATTCATCAAAACGCCATTCAGCCTCCATCTCCACACTATAAGGCGCATTGCCACCACTGCCTTCTACCGTCACGCTGAGTATGATCTGATCAGTATTGCTGGGACAACTGGAATCTGTGCCTATCAGCGTAAAAGTATACGTACCGATAGTGCTCGAGCCATTCTTTTTGATTGTGCAGGTATCACTCCCGCTGGAAGAGACCGTAAAGCCGGTTGCGCCACCCGTGCTGAGTGACCAATCAATGTCTCCAAGATGCCTCCCAGTGGTCTGGAATGTTTCCTGCTGTGTGGGACTGCTCCAGTTGATGTTTGTTCCGGAGCCACTCGTTCGTGAGACCACAAGATCGGTTGTCACCTGAAGGCTGAATGACGCAGTATCTGTCTTTGGCCCGCCATCCGCTGCAAGCGTGGAATCTTCTACACTAACGTCAATAGTGTAAGTGTCTGGGCACTGACTAAGCGTTCCTGACAGTTGCCCGGTATAAGTATGAAGAAAAAGGTCCGTAAATCCACCATCGTCATCCAGCGTCCATTCATAAGGGGTTATGCCGCCCGTAGCCTGAATGGTGGCCGAATAGCTGCTGTTTACAACACCTGAAGACAGGCTTGAAGTTGTGATTACGACATTCTCCCCGCCTGCACCGCACGGGTCAACACCGTAGCAGTCCTGATCATCGCAGTCTACGTACCCGTCGCCGTCGTCGTCTGTGCCGTTGTCGCATGTCTCCGAGGTCGTAATACTGTTGCTAGTGCTCGTACAGTTTTTGTCAATCAGCTGATTTATGGAAAAGGCCCTCATTAGATCATCATAGCGGCTGGACGCAGGATCTCCGTGAAATGCAATCTTGATTGTATCGTCAAACTGGACATCGCTTCCTTCGTTTAGCCCGTCAAAAAAGCCATCAGCACTATCGCCGTCCAGATCCTTGGCCCCACCGCTAACGACAATAAAGGCCTGATTAGTAATCTGTGATGTGTTCTCGTCGGTTGTGTGGACTTTTGATGAATCGCTGTAAGAAGTAATACCATTTAATGTTGTGCAAAAAGTGCTGCTGTTTGTTATGGTCAGATCCTCGTACACACCATATTTTATGGCGTTTCCCCATGCGTCGTTACTTGAGGACAGGCCCAGAGTGCGGTAGGGAAGACTGCCCACATATACGCCGGTATCTTCAGTGCCATCAGTACCGCTATCAGCGTAAGGTAGTCGATGGTTGGCCATACTATAACCTCGAAGCGCCCGGTCTACATCTTCCAACGTAGCCTGGGACTTTTTTATCTTCCCAGACTGAACCAATGATGGTAGCACAGAAGCCACAATAGAGACGATGATCCCCACAATGACCAGAACTATGGCCATTTCAATGAGGGTGAACCCTGCTCTGTTTGTAACTTTCGACTGTCGTGGGACAGAAATCATTATTCCTTTGCGAAACGATTTACTAGTGAGTTAAGTCCTTGTCCACCCCAACCTCGCTGGCCGACAATCCCCTGTCGTATATCCTGAGTTCATCAATCAGGCCGTCAAACCGATAGCCGGAGTTGTTCGTCCAGCCGCTTATGCGGAAATTTGATCCCACTGTTCTGTTGTTCTGACTGCCCCGGAGTAGACTTAAGGACTGTTCCTTGCCATCGATGAAAAGTGCATTTTGGGCTGTACCACTATTGGTAAACACGGCGGCTATATGATGCCATTCGTCTTCAAGTGTTGATGAAGCGTTGCTTATGCCATAGATGTCCCCACCACTCGTGTTGAAACCAAAGTAGTCGCTGTAGAACCAAAGGTCATATGAGGTCCAGCCGATCGGCATCTCGCTGTTTCCCCCAAGCCATTTCATCCAGAATGTAACCGTTGTCTGATCGCCGGATGTTGTTGAGACCGGAAGCCCTGTTATGGCAATGTAACTATCGCTGTTGGAAAATTCACCTGCGTAGCCAATATGACTATCAGTCGTATTGATTGCTGCACTGCCGTACGGGGTTCCATGATAGTTGTTTCCTGAAGAGTCTCGAACCTGATTCGCACCTCCGTCATCCCAATTGCTCTCGTCCATGTAGTAGACAGCAACGGGATCTGTATAACACGTTCCTGAGCAGGTATGCGTTAGGGAGTAAAGAGTAGTTATTTCCTCTTCACTCAGGGCCTTGGAATAGAGCATAAACTCATCTACCTTGGCGTCGATGGTGTTATAGCCGGGGCTTTTTCCTATGTAGAGGGGATCATCGTTGTCACCGTTCGTATTCATGGAGATGCCGGATGCACTCTTATCGAGTGTGGCGTTAATATAGAGCTTCAAAGTACTGGAATCATAAACGCCTGTAATAAAATACCATGTCCCGGAAATCATTGCGGCGTTAGAATCAAGGCCCTGATTTGAGGGGTCAACACGGAAATGGATTTTCCCGGAATTTGGCCTTAGCCACATGGCATAGTTCCTTCTTGAGCCGTTTCCCTTGACAAATATTTGATCCCATCCGCCGGAAGAATTTTCCATCATCTTGTACCAGAAGCAAACAGACCAGTCGTTACCGGTAAAATCGATTGAGCTATTGTCAGGAATCTCGATACCATGGCTTGAAGCCGTAAAGGAGGCGGCGCTGCATATCTTGCCCGAGCCGATAGTATCCGCACCATTTTGTGCCGTTCCATGAAGTGCGCCTTCAGAATCCAAAACCTCTCCTTCTGTCCCATCCCAGCTGCACTCATCCATGCGCCATTCGGCTATAAGGTCCACAGAGTAGGGGGCGCCGGTGGCGCCACCTTCAACCGTGACCTGGAAGATAAGCTGGTCGGTGTTACCAGAGCAGCTTGAGTCCGTGGCGGTGAGGGAAAAGTTGTATGTGTTGGCAATTGTTGAGCCGTTTTTCTTGACAACACATGTATCGCTTCCTGTGGATGATACGGTGAAGCCGCCGGCGCCACCGGTGTCCAGGGACCATTGAATATCTCCCAGGTGACTGTCGTTAGTTGTAAAGGTTTCCTGTTGAGCTGGACTGTCCCATGTAATGTTTGTGCCGGACCCGCTCGTTCGGGAAATCGAAAGATCGGTTGTCACCTCAAGATCAAAAGATCTTGTAGCCGTCTTGGGTCCTCCATCTGCTGAAAGTGTGGAATCTTCTACTTCGACCCCAATGGTGTAAGTCCCGGGGCACTGGTCCAGAGTGCCGGAAAGCTTGCCGGTATACGTATGGAGGAAAAAGTCCGTAAATCCACCGTCACTGGTCAGTTCCCACTCATAGGGAGTTGTCCCTCCTGTGGCCTGAAAGGTAACGGAGTAGTCATCGTTTAGCTCCCCGGGTGGTATACTTGATGTAGTGATCACAACATTGGCTCCACCCGGACCGCACGGATCAACGCCATAACAGTCCTGATCATCGCAATCAATGTAATCATCGCCGTCATCGTCTTTGCCGTTGTCGCAGATTTCCGAGGTCGTGTCATCATCTCCGGTGGTATGACTGGTGCAGTTGGTCTGAACAAGCTCAGTCAGAGAAAAGGCCCTCATCAGATCATCATAGCGAGTGTTTACAGGATTGCCGTGAAACTCAATCTTGTTGGTATCGTCAAATTGTACGTCGCTTCCTTCATTAAATCCATCGAAGAAGCCGTCAGCACTATCGCCGTCCAGATCCTTGGCCCCACCGCTAACAACCACGTAGGCCTGGTTCGTTATCTCGCCGGTATCCTCATCCGTTGTGTGTACCTTAGAGGTATCGTTATAAGAGGTAATGCCATTTAGAGTCGTACAAAAATTGCTGCCGGTTGTTGTGGTTAAATCCTCATAGACAGCATACTTGATGGCATTTTCCCAAGCATCCGTCCCAGCAGAAAGCCCCAGCGTGCGGAAGGGGAGATTTCCTTCATATATACCGGTGTCCTCATTTCCATCGGTGCTGCTATCGGCACATGGTAGCCGATGGTTGACGATACTATAGCCTTGCAAGGCATTATCCGCTTTTTTCAAGATTGCCTGGGCTTTTTTTGCCTTGGCGGTTTGAATAAGGGAAGGTAATACCGATGCGACGATGGAAACGATAATTCCCACAATGACCAGGACTATGGCCATTTCAATTAGGGTAAAACCTCTGGTGGCTTTAGTCTGCCTTAGAAGCGCGGTAATGCGTTGTGAGATAGAGGTGTTTTTCATTTTGTAATATCGTGTAAAATCTTTACAACTTCAGGCCGTGCAGCGCTGAGAGAACTGATTTGAGTTGTGCAAATAGTGTGCCTCAAGAGGTAAAGAAAAGGAGGGGGATGGCCTGCTTGTAGAATTTCCGGCTACTCTTGGAAGTTCTTTTTGTTTTCAATAAGGGCCTTGAGTGGCTCCATGCCCAAGGCCTCGTTTTGTTCGATTGCTTTTAGGACAGCACCTCCACCGGTAAAGAAGTAATACATGGCATCATCTTGTACTGCCAGATAGAGGCCGGGACACAAGCTTTTGAATTCCTGCAAAGTGTCTCCGCCGCCGTAAAGCTTCCATGCGTCACGGTTCTGGTCGATAGTTCGATCAAGTGCTTCTGAGCCCTCGGTAAAATGAGGGGTGTATCCCATAACGGCATTGACAAAGATGGTCTTGGCGGAATTGAACACATCGGCCACGGCCTGGTCGGAAAAGGACCTGCGATCAATGTCAAGTATGTAACCATAGGATTTGCCTTGGGCGAGATCGTCCACCTTGAGGGTCCGATACTGTCCTTCCACCTTTTCTCCCATATTGTCCGCCTCGACAATGTGGGGAAGCTCAACGATTTTGTTCTTTTCCCTGTCGAGAGAAACAAGTTGTTTGGCCGCTTCAATATCTTCTTCTGAGACTCCAGCTATGCGGACATTGTACTTTGCGCTTAGGTATGTGTTATAGATTACGCCACCGAGGATGAGATGATCTACCTGTTTGTAAAGTTCATTTAGTGGGCCTATCTTGGTGTCATACTTTGCGCCGGCTACAACGGCAACAAAGGGTCGTTCCGGATTTAGCACCTGGTCTAAGTGTTGAATCTCTTCTTGCATAAGAAATCCGGCGTATGCCGGAAGAATTTTTGCAATATGGTACGTGGAGGCGTGAGGTTGCCAGGAGCCAAAGGCGTCATTGACAAAGACATCGGCAATGCCGGCCAATTGAAGAGCAAAGGCATCTCCTTTGTCGCCCTTTGATTCCTCGCCTTCAAACCATCTCGTGTTCGGTAAATAAATACCTCCAATCTTACGTCGCTTGAGATCGTTTATGGCAAGATTAAAGGATGTGTCTATTCCGGTTATGCCTCGTTTATTTTCTATGCGAAACTCAGGCACATAGATCTTGGTGTGAAGTTTTCGTTCGATATAAGAGGCGATAGGTTTCGTGGAGGTAGCAGTATCGCATGCTATTTCGCCGGTCTTCTTGTTCTTGGGGCGCCCCACGTGAGACATCAAGATGATCCTGCCTCCCTTTTCCACAATATGATAAAGGGTGCCAATGGTGCGATCGATCCGGTAGGGGTCCCGAATAATGCCATCCTTTACTACGTTGTGATCTACCCTAACCAATACTACCTTGTCAGCGAGTTGGGCATCTTGGATGACGGGGAGTATGTTATTATTGTTCTTTTTCATCCGTGCCTTGTTCCTTAATGTATTGCTTGAGTATTCGGTAATCCTTCATATCTATATCCCGGAATTTGATTCCCATGCCATTGGGGCGTTGTGGGCCTTCCGGGCGTATCCTCGTCCAGACGACTTCGCATTTAAGTGTTAGGGTTTCTTTAATGCCTGGTAGGTTCAGCTTAAGTGAGAATTTGTGGCCGGGCTTCAGCGGATTGTCGGTTTGTATGAAAAGGCCCCAGGTGCTCATGTTGCCCAGGTAACCTTTGATAAGGGTGTCTCCAAACTTGAACATGACCGGCAAGACCTTTGAAACCCGAGGCTCCTTTCGGGCTGTAAACTCAGTAGCCCTGTCGGTCATTTTCTTTATCCTGTGAGCTGCCGCAACGAGTATTAGCCTGAAATCCTCAGATATTTTGTTGAATTCTTGATCCAGGAATTCACGGTCAATAATTCCAACCGTGGTTTCTCCTATTACTCTAGCAGTGGCTATTCGTTCTGTGCCTCCCAAAAAATCGATTTCTCCGAATATATCTCCAGTTTCCAGCACCTCAATAACGTACTTGTGACCTTGAATTGTCTTGGAGATCTCTACCGAGCCTGACTGAACCACGTAGATCCAGTCTCCGGAACTTCCTTCTTTGAAGATGATCTCTCCGTGATGGTAGGTTTCTTCACTTGCAATGTGATACATAGGGCTACCCCTTTTTTTACGAGTTCATCAAGGCTGTCGATCTTTTTTTGCAATTTTCTTGATTTGGTAGACTACGAAGTAGACGATACCTCCAATTGGCGGAACGAATACAACAAAAAGTCCCCAAATGGCCTTTTTCTTGATGGAGCCGAAGTCTCGACGAGCTATATTTACAATTGCCCACAACGTGGGGATAAACAAAACTAAAAAAACGAGAAGCAAATTGGAAAAACTCATGCCTGTGCTCTCCATATACGTTGGCAGGGTTTCAGAATTGCAAGAATTGGGCCGTGCGTGTCATCCCAGTGTGAGAAACCATGTTCTTTGAGTCTCCGGCTCGTTTAGTGTGGATTTTTCACTACTGAGGAATAACAAAGAAGAACTCATTGCCCGACTCTTTTGGATTATGACCTACGACGCCTCCATGCACTTCAACAACGTTTTTGACAAAGTGAAGGCCGTGTCCGGCGCCTTCTGTTAGACCTCGGTGAGTTATTCGAAATCCTTCTTCAAAGATGCGGGCAGAATCTTTTTCGCTAATGGGTTGTCCGGAAGAAAGGACGTGGAAGCGTATTGCATTATGTCCATATCCAAAAAAATCAATAAGTTGCGATATATTGCAATGGATCTTCTTTACGCTTTTCCCCGACTCATCTACAACAGATTCAGTGTATTTAGCGGCATTTGAGAAAAGATTAGCTACTACTTGGGCCATTAGCCCCTTGTCGGCCTTTACTTCGATATCTTCGGGTTTCCTTTCCTCCTTAATGATTTTGCTGACCTTGATACCCTTTTGGGCAAAGACATCCGTATATCGTCCCAGTTGCGGTAGGATAATATCTTCCCAAAGGTAGCATGAGGTCTTCTTCAATATGTACTGGCCATACAGGAAATGATCCGGTCGCAATAGAGTTTCCAAAAAAAGGCTGGTGTATTTATAGTGCTGGCCGATCTTTTTTTGTTCATTGAATGTGGCTCTGTTGATTATAACCATATGTTCGACAATTTCGCTTAGCTTGGCATACAAGTCTGGATTTCCGACCTTGACTTCATCAACAATATCATGCAGGTCATTTTCGATTTCCTTGTTTGTATTCAAGTACTTTGTGATTCTGTTAATATAGTTTTTATAGCGCAGATTGGGTACAATAACGTTGTGTTCTATATCTGCTACCAAATTATTTATGAACTTAAGGTGCTGAATGTTTTGTTCAGCCAGGAATTTGTTGTAGAGGTTGTAGCCTATGCGGTTTACGTACTTTTCGATAAAAAAAAGCTCTGCCTCTGTAAAGCCACCCAGGCGTGTTGCGGCAAAGATGCCAATGATATCGTCTGAGCCATAAAACAAGATGCGACTCGAAGGTGTTCTTTTGCCGGGGATTGGCACTATGTATGAATGATCGTGTTGGTATGGGCTATGAGCAATCCTAATATGGTCTGGTATGTTATCTTGTATGTTATCAAGTCCTGAATGGCTGTCTGCCACCGGCTTTATGGCTTTAGTCTTGGGGTCGATCATGTAGAGGGTGCTTTGTATCTCGAAGAAGATGCGAGGTACGGTAATACTTATGAGGTATAGATTTTCCAGGCCGTCATATTCCTGGGCAAGGTCAAAGAAGGTGTTGAGCGCAGCCATCTCCAGTTTATTAAACCCGTAGGTGGCATAAGCCTCCTTTTTTTGTTTGACACGCTTTACGATAGTAGCGAATGTATCCATGGGCTAACTACTGCCATGTTGACGGTTAGGGCTCGTCACTCAATAACTGTCGCATTTTGCTGGTCTTTTGGGTTGTCTTTTGCGTTGCTCGGTTGGTCACATACCTCGGTATGCTCCCGCCCGAGTGCCTTGAATACAACCCAAAATCCTTCGCAATCTTGACTTATTTCGTGAAGAACCCTTAGAAAGCACAATAGCGCAAAAAAACCAGAGGAGGAAAATTCCCCACTCAAATAGTCATAAAACTACGTGGTTTTGTAGACATTGTCAAATAAGATCTGTTTCTTAACTCAGGTGGGTAGGCTGAAGGCTGTTAGGAAAAACTGAAATACGGCTCATTTTGAAGCCATGTTTGGTGCGAAAATCTGCTCTCTTTCCACCAAAGTGCGTCAATCATGCTTTTTTTATTCCTTCAGCCTTC
>MAVP01000094.1 GCA_001751075.1 Desulfobacterales bacterium S7086C20
GTCTTGAGGAATGAGGCGTACTTATCGTACGTCGCAATGACGAAAGATGAAGCGCAACGCCGCAGATGGACTTTTTACGAAGTCGTCAGTTTGGATCTGCTGCTTGTACAATAAGACGACAGTTAATTTCAAGGTGAAAATGGAGGTGCTATAGAAGAGCTTTCTGATGCGATTGAAAAGATCCTGAGCAAAGAATGGTTTTGCCGGCGTTTCCAAGTGTCAATAACCTGACACATTATCCACGCTTGCCGGGCATTTTGACGAACCCTAACTCAAGAGTCCAAAGTTCTCCAGAATATTCATGGCACAGATTCTTAAGCGCTTGATATCAGTAGATATGTTTATTCTCGCTGGCTTTTATCTCTTCCAGTAATATCAAACGGTTATGAAAACTTTGGGCTATCAGGTAGCTAAGCGATCCGCTTAAAAGCCTTTTCAATCTCATAAAAGCTCTTACGGATGATAGTGGGGCGGCCGTGGGGACAATGCATGGCATCTTCGAGTGTGTCTAATTGATCCAAAAGGGCCTTCATTTCTTCACTGGACATCTTTTTTCCTGCCCTTATAGCCCCGTGGCATGCCATAAGGATGAGACACTCATCTACCACCTGATGAACTCCTGAAGGAACGCCGAGTTCAGCCATCTTTTCTACGATTTCCACGATCAAGGGTCCGATGGCCTTTTCTGCCAAAATCTGTGGGACTGACCTGACCAGATAGGTATTGCCTCCAAAATGTTCGATCTCTACCCCCATATCAAGCAGGTCTTTTTGTACTGATTCCAGGATACCGGCCTCCCGGTAGCCTAATTCCAATCTTTCAGGGACCAATAGGCCCTGTGTCACTATCTTGGAACGCGCATAACATGCCTTTAAGGATTCAAAGACCACCCGCTCATGTGCCGCATGCTGATCTATTAGGATCAAACCCTCCCTGGATTCGCAGAGAATGTAACTGTTTTTGAGCTGCCCGATAATTGTTAAAGAACCAAAAGTCTTTTCCTCCCATAGGGGCGCCGGGGTGTCGGGGACGGGAGGCTGAAGCCGTTTGGGGAAAATGGAAGCGGGTTCACCGGCTCTCGGATAAGTAGGGGGAATCGCATACTGCTGGGGCTGACGATAAGCTTTCAGCACGGGCGGACTGCCCCATGTGGGCTGGTTTAAAGACCTTATCTTTTCTCCTATCGCCTTTGAAACGGTATCATGAACCAGTCTTGGCGATTCAAAGCGAACAGAACTCTTGGTGGGATGCACGTTTACATCTAGCTGGTCTAGGGGGAGTGTTACAAAGATGACTACCACAGGAAATTTCCCCTTCATGATAGAACCCGCATAGCCTTGAATAATGGCATGATACAGGACCTTATCCCGGACAAACCGGCCATTTACATATACATACTCCCCTCTGGATGTTGAACGCGTGATTTCCGGAGAGGCAATAAGTCCACGGATGCGTACATCACCGCGCTTGTAATCAAGCTCGTGGAGGCTTTCTTCCAGTCCACCTTTTAATACATCGGTGATGCGGTAAGCGGGTGTGGAAGTAGCCCCCCAGTCTGCCAAGGACTTGTTGTTGTGGGAAAGCCTGAAATGAATGCCGGGCCAGGCGATGGCAATTCGGGAAACAGTGTCGGTAATATGACCTATCTCTGTTTGCTGCGTTTTTAGGTGCTTCCGTCTGGCAGGGGTGTTAAAAAACAAATCACTTACCGTAACCACTGTGCCTTGGGCAGCCCCAACATCCGAGACTTCCTTAACCTTGCCTCCATGAATGATGATTCTGGTGCCGGCATCGGATTGTTCGGTTTTAGTAACAATATCCATCTTGGATACGGAAGCTATGCTCGGCAGGGCCTCGCCTCTGAATCCCAGCGTCGATATAGAAAAAAGATCGTCCTCGTTATAGACCTTACTGGTCGCATAACGTTGTATGGCAAGTAGTCCATCATCGTGATCCATACCGACCCCATTGTCGGACACTCGAACGATACTGCGCCCCCCTTTTTCAACTTCCACTGTAATTTGCGTGCTTTTTGCATCTATAGCGTTTTCCACAAGTTCCTTTACTACCGAGGCTGGACGTTCAACTACTTCACCGGCGGCAATCTTGTTGGATAATATTTCAGAAAGGATCTTTATGCGTGGCATTTTGATATGCTGTTATTAAAACAGTTCACAGGGATAAGGGGTATAAGCACTAACGTAGTCACAGCGTCATTCCGGCGAAAGCCGGAATCCAGTCAAACAATCTCATTGTATAAGTCCTGCCAATTCGGATTACTGCTTTCAATCAATTCCAGTTTCCATTTCCGCTTCCATTCTTTCAAGCGCTTCTCCCGCTCAATAGCGGATCCCATACTCTCGTGCACTTCATACCAAACCAGATGATGAACGCCGTAGCGTTTCGTAAAACCTTCCACCATGTTGTTTTTGTGCTCCCATATCCTCTTGATGAGGCCTGAAGTCACTCCAATATAAAGGGTGCCATTTCGTTTGCTTGCCAAAATATAGACTGCAGGCTGTTTATTCACTAACTCCTCCCTGGATTCCGGCTTACGCCGGAATGACAAACGAAACACCAACTTCTCCTGGCACCCGGACCCTGATCGCTGACCCCCGTGAACTGACACCTTTTATTTGGTATCCTTATTAGAAAAAAAGCGCATCAGAAATTCAGTGTCAGTGGGGGGGAGGTCAAACTTGATGCTGGCTTGTTGAATCAAATCAGAAAGTTTTGCCTCCTGGTTACTCATTCTTTCGGTTGATATCCACTTTGTTGCCTTCCTCAGATCTTCACCTTCCGGTTGTATACTCATGATTTCTCCTTAGAATCGCTGTGCGATTTTATGAAACGCGGCTTTGCCGCTTAGACAATTTTGTTGATACTACATCAATATTGACAGACTCGTAAAAAGTCTTTTGTGAGAGACATTGAGCATTTTGGGGAAAAAGCAGTCGAGATGTTCAGCGTTAAAAATGTTAACTGTTTGAGGGCGTTAGCCCGAGTTTTAGCATTTTAGCTGAACATTGCGACTGCGCTCAAAATCCTCACGAAGCGAACAAAAGACTTTTTACGAGACCGTCAAAGTTGAGGTTTTTTGCTTTTATAATCAGTGGCCTGTTCCAAATTGTAGGCCACTTGTATAAGTTTTTCCTCGCTAAAGTGCTTGCCCAAAACCTGTAATCCAATTGGAAGCCCTTTGCCGCTAAATCCGCACGGCACGGAAATACCTGGTATACCGGCTAGACTGGCAGGTAGAGTAAAGATGTCCGAGAGATACATAGACAGTGGATCATCCAGTTTTTCTCCAAGCTTAAAGGCAGGTGACGGAGTTACAGGGGCAAGCAATACATCACAGGTTTCAAAGACCTGTTTGAAATCTTCCATAATAAGGGTGCGAACTTGCGATGCCTTTTTATAATAGGCATCATAGTATCCCGCCGTTAGCGCATAGGTGCCGATTATTATGCGTCTTTGTACCTCTGGTCCAAAACCCTTCGACCGCGTGTTTTGATACATTTCCATCAAATCATTTGAAGTTGCATCCCTGAGCCCATACTTGACACCGTCATAGCGGGCCAGGTTTGAGCTTGCTTCAGCCGGTGCGATAATATAATAGGTTGCTACAGCATAGTCTGTGTGGGGAAGAGAAACATCCTTGATGGTCAACCCAAGTCCTTTAAGGACGTTGATCGCGTCATCTACAGCCTTTGCCACGTCTTGGTCCAGACCCTCTACATAATACTCCTTCGGTATCCCAGCCACAAGCCCATCAAGGCCGGATTGCAAGGCTTCAGTATAATCAGGGGCTGTGCGAGAAACAGATGTAGAATCGAGGGGATCATAGCCGCATATTTCATTCATGAGTAACGCGCAGTCCGTCACATCTTTTGTGATCGGACCTGCTTGGTCAAAAGATGAAGCGAAGGCAATCAGCCCGTAGCGAGAGACTCTGCCATAAGTGGGTTTAAGTCCAACAACGCCGCAGTGGGAACAAGGCTGCCGGATGGACCCTCCGGTGTCAGTACCAAGAGCGGCAAGACACGCGTCGGAAACGGTGGCCGCCGCGGACCCTCCACTTGACCCACCTGGAATCCGTGTTAAGTCCCATGGGTTATGGGTTGGCCTGAAAGCAGAATGCTCATTTGAAGACCCCATCGCAAATTCATCAAGATTCGTCTTGCCCAAAATGACTGCACGGGCTTGCTTGAGTTTCGCAACGACAGTGCTATCATAAATTGGGACAAAGTCTTCCAGTATCCTAGATCCGCAAGTTGTCTGAATCCCTTTCGTACAAAGGTTGTCTTTGATTGCCAAGGGAATACCTGTAACTGAAGTTGCCCTGCCCTGTTTGATTAACTCGTCTGCAGCCTCAGCATCAGCCATTGCCTTGTCTTTGACAAGAGTAATATAAGCACGGACTTTGTCTTCTACCGACTCGATTCGCTCAAAAACAGCCGTAGTCAATTCAACAGAGCTAATCTCCTTTTTTTTTAGTAGTTCGTGTGCTTCATGTATCGTTAACTGATAAAGATTCATCTGGGGGCCTGCCTTCTATTTAATTACCTTTGGTACAATAAAGCTTCCATCGCTTGATTCCGGTGCATTGGTTAAAGCACTTTCTGCGGATACAGATTCCCTGACTACGTCATCCCGAAAGACGTTGTTGACAGAGATGGCCTGAGAGGTAGGAGTAATACCGGCAGTATCCAAGTGATTCAAGGTCTCCATATATGTCAAGACATCCCCTAGCTGTTTTGTATAGAGATCAACGGCTGCATCATCCAAATGAAGTCTCGCCAGTTCTCCTACATGAACAATCTCTTCCTTGGCAATCCTCATGGCCAAAAACCTCCTGGTTTTTCGTTTCTTTATTCGTGACTACTCACGTAGTCAGGCTGAAGCTGTTTAGACTGAAGGCTGAAGGAATAAAAAAAGCATGATTGACGCACTTTGGTGGAAAGAGAGCAGATTTTCGCACCAAACATGGCTTCATAATGAGCCGTATTTCAGTTTTTCCTAACAGCCTTCAGCCTAACCACCTGAGTAGTTACCTTTATTCTTCTATGACTATTGGTTTAAAATTATCTCGCCTAAGCCTTGCAAGTATCTTGTGGGCTGTGTTTCGATCCTTAAAATGGCCGGTTCGCACTCTATGGTAGGTGCCTTTTCCGTTTACATGAGCTGTTACATGATAGGCCCTGTATCCTTTCACTCCTAATGTGGAGATCAAACGTTCCGCCCTTGCTAAATCCCTGAAAGATGCTACCTGCAGTGTATAAGAACCTGAAGTTGATTGTCCTTTAATTGCAGGAGTCTTCGGCTTTTGCTGCCCCACTTTGGGTGAAAAGGCTTTGTCCATATCCTTTAGTTTTGAACTTGCCTGACGGTCACTCTTTGCAACTTGTCCTGAGGAAGGTTTCCGAACTTCCGCCAGTGACTTCATCCGCGCTTTTTCCTTCTTTTCAGTCAAGATATCATAGAAACCAAGATGTTTGGCATCTGCCTCTATCTCGGGTTCGTTTAGTTTTCCCCGGCTCTTGAGTGCCTTTTCCTTTAAGGCTACCAGCTCTTGTTTGAGTTTTTCGACATCGAAGCGGACCGGAGAAATTCCACGGCCTACAATAACGCCCAAGATAAACATCCAGACCATTACAAGAAAGACAACTCCCAACCAGAGGAATAACTCTTTCCTGGCGAACTTGACGGGTGCTTTCCCCTTTTTGGGTTGGCTTTTTTTCTTCGACTTTTTGGCTTGAGTTGTTTTTGGACTCATGGCCGCATAGATCCTCTACATACTTGCCGGTGCAGACACGCCCATCAGGAAAAGGCCGTTTCTTATGATGATCCGAACAGCCGAGACAAGAAAAAGTCTTGCTGCAGACAGCCTGGCATCGTCACTAACTACCTGGTGTTTGGTACGATCATGGTAATAGGCATGAAAGGCCCCTGCCAGTTCCTTCAGGTAGAAGGGCAGGCGATGAGGTTCCAATAAGCGCGCACTTTGGGTTATAACTTCGGGATACCGTTCCATCAATTTGATCAATTGAATCTCTTCGGACAGGTTGATCAGCTCGCAGAAATCATCGTGCCAACAAATATTACTATATCCCCGCTCATGGGCCTTCCTCAGAATGTTGGAAATTCTTGCATGGACATACTGGACATAATAGACGGGGTTCTCGTTGGACTGTCTTTTCGCCAGCTCAAGGTCGAAATCAAGTGGACTGTCATAATGGCGAAGCAAAAACAAAAAGCGTGCTGCATCCTTGCCGACTTCTTTTACGACTTCACTTAAAGTGACAAATTCTCCCGCACGAGTAGACATCGCAATCGGTTTGCCATCACGAAGAAGATTGACTAGTTGTACCAGGACGAAGCCCACTTTGTCCTTGCTGTGACCTATTGCTTGGACTGAAGCTGAAACCCTGGGAATATATCCGTGGTGGTCTGCACCCCAGATGTCAATAATGCGATCAAATCTTCTTTCAAGTTTGTTCTTGTGGTAGGCGATGTCTGATGCAAAATAGGTGGTCAGCCCATTTGCCCGAACGACAACACGGTCTTTTTCATCACCAAAAGCGGTGGTACGAAACCACATGGCCCCATCATGTTCATATATTATTTTTTTATTTTTTAGATCTTGGATTGCTTTGTCAACAGCTCCCGTATCAAACAAAGATTGCTCACTAAACCAATGGTCAAACGAAACATTGAATGCATCGAGATCTTTCTTGATTCCATCAAGAATCTCATCGGCCGCAAACATTGCGCAGGCCTCTATGGCTTCGCTTTCAGGCAAATCCAAGAGACGTTTTCCTTCGCTGGCGAGGAGACTCTGGGCCAAATCCTTGATGTATTCTCCCTGATAGGCGTCAGTCGGAAACTCAACACTTTCTTCCAAGAGTTCCCGGTATCGAAGAAGCACTGAGCTTCCCAAGGTTAGTATCTGTCTTCCCGAATCGTTTACATAGTATTCTTTTTCCACTTTAAAGCCTGCCGCATTCAAAACAGCGGCCAACGTGTCCCCCACGGCGGCACAACGCCCATGACCCACATGCAGGGGGCCTGTTGGGTTGGCACTTACGAATTCTATCTGGATATATTTTCCTTGTCCGACTTGAGAAGTCCCATAGCTTCTGCCCCGGCTGTGGACCGATTTTAAGACCTCATACCATTGAGCTTGTTCAACAAAAAAATTGATAAACCCGGGACCGGCAATTTCTACTCTTGAAACCAAGCCGTCAGAGTCCTTGATATGATCTATAAGGACACTTGCAATCTCGCGAGGCGCCCTTTTTTGGCTTGATGCCATAGTCATGGCAATATTCGTACTAAAGTCGCCATGAGAAGCTGTTTTGGGGATCTCGACAACAATGGATGTGGGAGGTTCCGTAGGCAGCAGGTCCCCGGCATTAAAGGCGGAAGCCAAGGCCTGCTCTACTGTCTTTTGAATCATCTGTTTCATAAGCTGCGTTTTTGATTGTAACCGTTTACGGGGATCAGGATTCAGGAACCAGCGGTTGGGAAGAAACAATCTGTACTAGATGGACGACAACTGACTTCCGAACACCATGAACCGATAGAATTATCTTAAGCCCCAATTGAGGTACTAACCAAAATAAGGTCTGGCAACCTTATTCCACAGGCCCTGTACACCAAGGATCAACTCGGCCACCTCTCTGACAGCACCTCGCCCTCCCGGGGCAAGGGTAACATAATGAGCTGTGTGAAAAAGAAATTCTGACGCATCAGCCACTGCCACAGAGAATCCTACAAGGTTCATCACGGGCAAATCAACCACATCATCACCCATGAATGCCACTTGCTCCGCCCTTAGACCTTTCTTGGATAAGAGCTTTTCGAAGATTGGCACCTTATCCCGGACTCCTTGGGTTACCTCGGTAATTCCCAGATCAGCTGCCCTTTTTTCTACTGAAGGCGAGTTTCTGCCCGAAATTAAGGCTACCTGCACGCCGGCCTGCTGCAACATCTTGATCCCGTGGCCGTCCCGAACATCAAAGGCCTTCGATTCCGTGCCATTGTCGTGATAAAAGAGACGGCCATCAGTCATAACGCCGTCAACATCAAGGCCAAGGAGTTTCACCTTCTCCACCCTCGCGCGAACTTCCGCGCTAAGTCGCGTTACCACAAACGGAGATCTCACAGGTTCTCTTGTGCCCGGTTTTCCTAAGAATCCAACATTTTTTGCCATGCGAGCCAAATACCATGATTTTGTTTGGGGGGTCAAGGCTATTCGGGCTGAGACCTTCCGGCAAAGGTACTACGATTACGGATTAGCTGTGTATTGAGGAACGGAGGCAAGATACGACATCACTGATACAAAGAAAGAAGGACAAACCGAAAAACCTGAAATCCCGGGCAGAAAAACGCAACACGACAACAGTAAAACCAAAGCTCCCGATATATACGTCACTTATACCATTTCCGAAGGTCCCCCCATTATTATCGAGGAAATTGACCTGGATACTGCCAGCGAACCCGAAGCTTTTTCCGGAAAGCAGCTACTTGATTTGATTGCCATCCAAGTCGGCGAGATTTTTGAGATAGCGAAATATCAGGAGGCAAAAAGACATTTCCTGAAACACCTTGGAATCGTTAAGCAGCAGCGTAAATTGGGTTGAGCCTTGCGCAATGGCCTCAAGGTGCCAGCCATGATCGTCCTATCTGGGTTTCCGCTGGATCTCAAAAACAGACCGCCGAAGGCGCACCTCAACTCTAGTCACTTTAGCTCTGTCCCTACCAAAAACCTAGTCCGAAGCCGTTTGGGTGACGCGTGCTTTACCATAGTTGTTGGCGAAGGGCCAGGATTTCTAGGTGTAAGAGGCCACGGCAACAAACCTTTTCTTTGCAATCCCATATCTTGTGTATGAACTGTCCCACCTGAGAGTAGCGATACCTGCAATGAGGCTGGATTCTTGAAGGTCCCCATTCCTTTTAGGTTTTCTTTTGAAACCATCACGAATCACGGCCCCCACCCCGGAACTTGACAGTCGTCCCTATTTTCGCTAGATTCCCGGACAACATCGCAAAAACACCCTCCGGCAGATAACGAAGTTCAGAATCAAGTCCTGCTATGTGAATAAATTATGGAATTTAGCCTTAAGTTTTGGATAGGAATTATCTTATTAATAATCAATCAACCTCTTGGTTGGGGGGCCATGTTGATATGCAATGCCCTAACTATAGAGAAGCACAATGTGCTTTTTTCCTTCCTGGGTATAGGGGCATACGCTTTAAGCTGGGGGATACTAGGATTGGGTTTGTTAAT
>MAVP01000095.1 GCA_001751075.1 Desulfobacterales bacterium S7086C20
ATGAAGATTGGAGTTATGTTTGGAAACCCTGAGACCACACCTGGGGGTAATGCGCTTAAATTCTATTCTTCGGTGCGACTCGATATACGAAGAATAGGCAGTATTAAAGATGGCCAGGAGGTTATTGGGAATCGCACAAGGGTGCGGGTGGTAAAAAACAAGGTTGCCCCTCCTTTCAAGGAGGCACAGTTTGATATTATGTACGGCGAGGGGATTTCCGCCACAGGTGATCTTCTCGATATGGCTGTTCAAATGGATGTTGTTGAAAAGAGTGGAGCCTGGTATTCTTTTGAAAAAGAACGGATAGGGCAGGGGAGAGAAAATGTAAAGACCTTCTTGAAGGAAAACAAGGATATATTTGACCGAATTATGGACAAGACTCGAGATGCCCTTGGGATGGCCAAGAAAAAACAGGAAGATACTGAATCTGGGCAAGAAGGCGAAAAAAAGGCTGGGAAGAAATAGGTAATTTGTGATCAACTGTACTGTTTTCAAGGCGTAAGCCGCATAACTAACTATGATTACATCAAACGATATACGCAGAGAATTCTTGGAGTACTTTAAAAAAAGGGGTCATACAATTGTTAAGAGTTCATCCCTTGTACCCCAGGATGACCCGTCACTGCTTTTTACCAATGCCGGCATGGTGCAGTTCAAGCGTACATTCTTGGGAGAGGAAAAGCGCAGCTATGTTCGTGCTTGTTCCTCTCAGAAGTGTGTGCGTGCCGGCGGCAAGCACAATGATCTCGAAAATGTGGGTTATACCAGGCGGCATCACACGTTTTTTGAGATGCTGGGAAATTTCTCATTTGGAGACTATTTCAAACCTCTAGCCATAGAGATTGCCTGGGATCTCATGACCAAGGTGTATAGTCTGCCGGCAGAAAAACTTTGGGTGTCAGTTTACAAGGAAGATGATGAAGCTTACAAGCTATGGGCTGAGAATACAGACATCCCTGAAGACAGGATTGTACGTCTTGGCCAGAAGGATAATTTCTGGTCGATGGGTGATACTGGTCCTTGCGGGCCATGTTCGGAGATCCTCATAGATCAAGGCAAAGATATAAGTTGTGGGAGACCTGATTGCCGGGCGGGATGTGACTGTGACCGGTACCTGGAGTTGTGGAATCTGGTCTTTATGGAGTTCAACCGTGATGAATCCGGCAAGATGGAACCTCTTCCGAAGCCAAGTATTGACACGGGTATGGGGCTGGAGCGCATAGCCGCGGTTGTTCAAGGGGTTAAGAGCAATTTTGAGACCGATCTGTTTATGCCTATCATAAGCAAAGTTGAAGAGCTGAGCGGGCAATCCTTTGAGGATTCTCGGCCGATCGATATTGCCATGAAGGTTGTGGCAGATCATAGCCGGGCAGTCGCCTTTCTGATTGGTGATGGGGTCTTGCCGTCCAATGAAGGCAGGGGATACGTGCTTCGTCGTATCTTAAGAAGAGCTATGCGTTATGGCCGCTCCCTGGGCCTCACTCGTCCCTTCTTGTATCAAACAGCCCGGGAGGTTTTCAACGTGATGAGCGCGGCCTATCCCGGACTCTTAGAGTCCGATGCATACATTGAGAACATCATTAAGATCGAAGAAGAGCGCTTTTTGGGAACACTTGAAACTGGCTTAAAAGTACTGGAAGATGCCTTGGGCCAGTTGCGTAGCCAGGGAAACACTGAGGTTCCAGGCGATCTCATCTTTAAGATGTATGACACTTATGGCTTCCCCGTTGATATTGTCCAGGATGTTGTTCGCGATGACGGGATGTTACTAGATATGGATGGCTTTAAGGATGCTATGGAGAAGCAGCGGAAACGCTCACGGAGCGCCTGGAAGGGTTCCGGAGACAAGGAGACTGCTGAGGTGTACAAGGCCCTTGCCGCGGAAGGTGTGCAAACGGAGTTTGTGGGATATGGAAACTTACACGCCGAGTCAAAGGTCCTTCTGCTTGTCAAAGACGGTAAGGCTGTAGACAGGGTGGCAGAAGGTGAGTCCGTTGAGCTTGTCACTGATAAGACTCCTTTTTATGGTGAGGCGGGTGGCCAGGTGGGAGACCGGGGCACTATTACAGGCGCGGATTTCGAAATGAAGGTATATGATGCCGTTAAAAATCCTGCCAACCTTATCATAAAAAAGGGCAAGATCTTGCGCGGAAGTATCTCCACGGGACAGACCGTATCATCGGATGTGGATCGAAAAAGACGTTTGGCCATTGCCAGAAACCATACCGCCACTCATCTTTTGCATACTACTCTTTGCCAAGTGCTGGGAGATCATGTAAAGCAGTCAGGTTCGTTGGTCAGCCCCGAGCGACTACGTTTTGATTTTACGCATTTTTCTTCTCTGGATGCACAAGCGGTTAAGGAGATTGAAACTATCGTTAACGAGAAGATCTGTGACAATATAGCTGTTCAAGTTGAAGAGATGGATGCCGAAGATGCCTTTAATAAAGGGGCTACGGCATTGTTTGAAGAAAAGTATGGTGATCGTGTCCGTGTTGTTTCCGTAGATGATTTTAGTAAGGAACTTTGTGGTGGGACTCACACAGAACGCACCGGAGATATAGGCCTTTTTAAGATTGTCACTGAGACAAGCGTAGCGGCAGGGGTTCGGCGTATTGAGGCACTTACTGGTTTAGGCGCCCTTGAAAGTGCTCAGGAGACCTCCCAGAGTTTGGATGCCTTGGCGGAGATGTTAAAGGTTAAGCCTGAAGAAACAACCAAAAGGGTTGAGAAGCTTCTATCGGATCAGAAGGCCCTGGAAAAGGAATTGGCGGCCTTAAAGGCCAAAACGCTGGCAGACTCATCGGTCGATGAAGCGCTTTCTGCTGTCAGGGATGTCAATGGTGTATCCGTCTTGGTTCAGGAGGTTTCCGCGGATGGACATGCAGCGCTTAGAGATCTGGCGGATCAGTTGAAGGCAAAAATGAGTTCCGGGATCATTGTGCTGGGAAGCAGGTCGTCTGACAAGGTATCACTAGTGGCCCTTGTTACAAAGGACCACTTGGGAAAATATCATGCCGGCAATTTGATCAAAGAAGTAGCAGCCATTGTAGGCGGCAGCGGAGGCGGACGGCCGGATATGGCTCAAGCTGGAGGGAGCAAGCCGGAAAAACTGCCAGAGGCATTGACAGCGGTTTATGACATAGTGGTAAAGTAATATCGTTATTCCCATGAAAGTTGTCTTTCACCTTTTTTTCTTTTGGCGACGTTTCCGATAATGTAGGCTTTTTCTTGCATAGCCGCCAGGAATTCCACGACATTCTGTGCAACACCGGCAGGTACAGCAAGGACCATACCAATTCCATTATTAAATGTTCTTCTCATTTCTTTAGCAGAGAGCTTTCCTCCTTCCTGTAGGAAATGAAAAATGGCAGGTACTTCCCAGCTTCCTTCTTGGATTACCGCCTTGCAGGACGAGGGGAGTATACGCGGCAGATTATCCACTATGCCGCCCCCGGTAATGTTGGCAATCCCATGAACAGGAAAGTCTTTTAACAGGTGCCGGAGGAGCTCAGAGTAAATCTTGGTTGGCTCGAGGAGTTCTTCTCCCAGGAGTTTTCCCAAAACATCAACTTTGTCTTCTATCTTAAGTTTCAGTTTTTCAAAGCAGATCTTTCGGACGAGAGAATACCCGTTACTGTGTAGCCCGCTTGATGCAAGACCAACAAGCTTGTGTCCCACTCCGATTTCTGACCCATCTACGATCTTACTATTGTCGACTATGCCCACTACAAAACCTGCAAGGTCATATTCCCCGGAAGCATAAACACCAGGCATTTCTGCTGTTTCTCCACCTATGAGGGCGCACTTGGCGATCTTACATCCTGTGACAATCCCTTGAATTATCGGTTCCGCTATTTCGAGCACGAGTGTACCCATAGACAAATAGTCTAGAAAGAACAGAGGCTTGGCGCCTTGTACGGCAATGTCATTGACACACATGGCTACAAGATCTATGCCGATGGTGTCATGTTTACCTGCCATGGAGGCGACCTTCAACTTGGTGCCGACTCCGTCAGTAGAGGTGGCCAGGACCGGGTTTTTGTATTGATTGATATCAAGGGAGTAAAGACCGCTAAACCCACCGATTCCAGCAATAACACCGGATTGAGGCCCCTTCTTGGTAAGTTGCTTTATCCTTTCGACAAATCGGTTTGCCTTATCGACATCAACGCCGGCATCTTGATAGGTAAGAGATTCGCGCATCTTCCACTCCTAAGTTTATTTATATTGTTTTTTAGAGTAGTGAGGCAAAAATGTCAAAAGAAATCTTTTTGACAACAACGCCGCTGTAGTGTAATGAATTAAGTAGTTTCCATCTATAAATGGCTCTTTTCCACAATCTCGGCGTTAAACTGCGGTGTTGCTTGTGCGACGTACCAAGGTACGTCTCCGTACAACCCCTTGTTTTCCTTGACCTTGTGGAAAATTGCTCATTTCTGGATTGGAAACTTATACTAGTGCCCATTAATTGATAAGCTATTAGTGGATGGGCACTAAGTAAAGACAAGGAAATCAAAACCCTTACGGAAGGCTTGTGCCATGAAAGAATTTGCTAGGTTAAATCGTCTCCCACCCTATGTTTTTACAATGGTTAACAAGATTAAGATGGATGCGCGACATGCAGGTGCAGATATCGTGGATCTGGGAATGGGTAATCCGGACATGCCAACACCAAAGCATATCGTGGACAAATTGGTCGAGGCGTCCCGAAAAGGGCACAACCACCGCTATTCTGCATCTATGGGTATTACGAAGCTTCGTATGGCCATTTCGGATTGGTACAAACGTCGCTTTGACGTCAATATTGATCCGAATACTGAGGCGATTGTTACAATAGGAGCCAAGGAGGGCATCTCGCATCTAGTGCTTGTGACAATACGTCCAGGCGATGTCATATTTTCGCCTAGTCCTACCTATCCTATTCACCCCTTCTCGGCTATCATAGCAGGTGGAGATGTGCGGGGAATTCCTTTGGGGCCTGACCAGGACTTTTTCGAAAACTTGATCGCAGCCACAAAACAGACGTGGCCTAAACCCAAGATGCTTATCATCTCTTTTCCCCACAATCCTACTACGGAGGTAGTGGATATAGGTTTTTTCGAAAGGATTGTCGATTATGCCAAAGAGCATAGGATCATGGTCATCCATGACTTGGCCTATGCAGATCTGGTGTTTGACGGATACAAACCTCCTAGCCTTCTTCAGGTGCCTGGGGCCAAGGAGATTGGTGTGGAGTTTTTTTCTCTTTCCAAAAGCTACAACATGCCGGGATGGCGTGTCGGTTTTTGTGTCGGCAATCCTGAAATAGTGGGGGCTTTGCGGCGTATCAAGAGTTATCTCGATTATGGTATCTTTCAACCGATTCAGATTGCATCTATCATCGCACTGAACGGACCCCAGGATTGTGTCAAAGAGATTGTAGGCACATACAAGAAAAGACGCGATACGCTGATAAATGGCCTGAATCGGTCGGGTTGGCCTGTGAAGAGCCCTAAGGCAACCATGTTTGTTTGGGCGAAGATCCCTGAACAATATATCGATATGGGTTCTGTAGAGTTTTCCAAGATGTTGATCCAAAAGGCAGGGGTAGCAGTCTCTCCGGGGCTTGGTTTCGGGGAGTATGGTGATGAATATGTCAGGTTTGCCTTAATTGAAAATGAGATGCGGACCAATCAGGCAATAAGAGGGCTTCGGAAGATCTTGTAGGGGCTTAAAGGTGATAGACTCGTAAAAAGTCTGATTTTGTTCTTTCCGTGCACGATTCCGGGATTCAGAAAACACCTGGCTAAATGTCAACACGTAGTGTGGTGTTTTCAAGCCGACAGGCGCAACCTTTGCGCTCAACTCGGGCTAGAGCCCTCAAACAGTTTAACATTTTTAACGCCAGGTGATTTCTGAATCTCTTCCCGGAATCGCGCAATGTCATTCGCAAAATGACTTTTACAAGTCCATCAAAGGTGGAAGCAATGAAAAAGATATGTGTCGGTTTATTGGGTTTTGGAACAGTTGGTTCGGGTACGGCAAAGATCTTGATAGAAAACAGGGATGTTATTGAGGCACGTCTGGGAGCTACCCTGGAGCTTAAGTGGATTGGCGATCTTGATATTGAAACTGATCGCGGAGTTTCTGTTGATAAAAAGGTGCTTACCACGGATGTCAACCAGGTCATCAGTGACCCTGAGGTGGACATTGTGGTGGAACTTGTCGGTGGATATGAACCCGCAAAGACTTTTATCTTGCAGGCCATTGAAAATGGCAAGCATGTTGTGACAGCTAATAAGGCCCTTCTTGCTTCTTATGGCGATGAGATCTTTTCTGCCGCCTCGGACAAGGGGGTGGAAGTTGGTTTTGAAGCAAGTGTGTGCGGCGGGATTCCCCTTATTCGTTCGATGAAAGAAGGACTTATCGCCAATCGCATACAGGGCTTTTTTGGCATCCTGAACGGTACCGCTAACTATATTTTGACTAAGATGACTAACGAGGGAAGTCCATTTTCTGAGGTATTGAAAGAGGCCCAGGCCTTGGGCTATGCAGAGGCCGATCCCACCTTTGATGTAGAAGGTGTCGATGCAGCCCATAAGCTTACGATACTTCTTTCCATAGCATATGGTGTACCCATTGATTTTGACGCTGTTTACACGGAGGGGATTTCAAAGATAACACCACTTGACATCATGTTTATAAAGGAATTCGGGTATCGGATCAAGCTTTTGGCCATTTCAAAAGATGATGGACATGCCATTGAGGCCCGTGTTCATCCGACTTTAATACCCGAAAACAGTCTTCTTGCCAATGTGAATGAGGCGTATAATGCCCTTTATATCACAGGTGATGCCGTAGGAAATGTTATGCTGTACGGGCCGGGCGCTGGAATGATGCCCACGGGAAGCGCCGTGGTCAGCGATCTGGTGGATATTGGCCGCAATGTATTAACCGGGGCTGTGGGCAGGGTGCCTTGCATGGGTTACCAGCCGTCTAATGTAAAGCCAAGACTGATCAAGTCGCCCGAAGATCTAAAAGCCAAATATTATTTCCGTTTTTCCGCCCACGACCGTCCAGGTGTGCTGTCTAGGATCTCTGGGATCTTGGGCAAGCATGAAATCAGTATCAAATCGGTCCACCAAAAGGGAAGAGACCTTGTTGGGGCAGTACCTATCGTTATGATTACTCATGAGGCAAAAGGGGCGGCAGTGCACTTGGCCCTTTCTGAGATAGATGAGCTTGATGTGGTTAAGGACAAGACAGTCCTGATTCGCATTGAGGATTGGATATGAAATACATAATCTTAGTTGGTGACGGTATGGGAGACTACCCGGTGGCCGAACTTGGGGGAAAGACCCCCCTTGCTGCTTCCCAGACTCCTAATATGGACTGGATTGCCAATAACGGACGGATGGGGTTGGTCAAGACCTTGCCCGAAGGGTGTGAGACCGGAAGTGATACGGCCAACTTGAGTCTGCTGGGCTATGATCCGAAAAGTGTACAAACCCGGCGGGGCCCCCTGGAGGCAGCCAGCTTAGGGGTTCGCCTTGATCCTGGTGACGTGGCCTTTCGTTGCAATCTGGTGACCCTTTTTAAAGAAGATGGCGTGCTTACCATGGGCGATTACAGTGCCGGACATATTTCGAGTGAAGAGGCCAAGGTGCTTGTGGAAGCGATAGACAAGAGGCTTGGTAGTGAGAAATTTAGGTTTTATTCCGGAGTGGGATACCGTCATCTCATGGTATGGAAAGGCGGGAGCGCAGAAGTGGAGACAACGCCGCCCCATGACATTACGGGTAAACAGGTACAGTCCTATCTAGATAAGATGAATTCGCAAAGGGTGTTATTGGAGTTAATAGATCAGTCGGGCGATGTTTTAATGGATCATCCTGTAAACAAGGCCAGGGTGGAACAGGGTTTAAGCCCTGCCAACAGCATCTGGTTTTGGGGGCAAGGGTATGCACCGGAACTAGTTTCTTTTAAAAAGAAGACCGGGCTCAAGGGGGCGATCATATCGGCAGTCGATTTGCTAAGAGGAATCGGCGCATATACTGGACTTCAGGTGATACGTGTGCCGGGCACTACCGGATATTTTGACACAGATTACGAGGCCAAGGCGCGATACGCCCTTCGGGCTATAGAAGATGTTGACCTAGTTTATGTTCACGTGGAAGCCCCCGACGAGGCAGGGCATGCCGGTTTGTTAGACGAAAAGCTCCGTGCCATTGAGTCGTTTGACGTAAAGGTAGTGGGAAACATTCTTAATGGATTGAAGGGCCTTTCAGAATACCGGATTATGGTAACAACAGATCACAATACCCCTCTTTCTTTAAGGACGCATACCACTGAACCAGTGCCTTTTGCCATATCCGGGACAGGTGTGGAACCGTCCTCTGGTGAGTCCTGCGGTTTTAATGAGAAGTGTGCCGAAGGTCGATCGTTCTTTATTGCTGAAGGCCACAATCTGATGGGGCAATTCCTCGCAGCCCACAAATAATCCTTGACAGTACCATATCAAGCCTTTACATTGTATGGCTCTGATGCGGGGTGGAGCAGTCTGGTAGCTCGTCGGGCTCATAACCCGAAGGTCCCTAGTTCGAATCTAGGCCCCGCTACCAAGAATTTTAAAGGCTTACAGTCAAAGACTGTGAGCCTTTTTTTGTGGCTACGACACCTAAAGCCACTATGGGCTTCAATAGGTTACATTCTCTGAAAGTATGTCAAAAAATACGGTACAGCTGTAGCGCACCATAAATGGTGCCAACAAAAAGAAGCCACGAAATTGCCACCATTCCTAAAACTGCCAAGACTTTCTTTAGATCCATAGTTTTGATCCTTTAGCAATGACGGTAAATCACGCAATCAAATGGTCCGGACTCGCGGTTGCTATAGTACCGAGCAAAATACGCGCCAAATTTGAGGCACAAAGAGCATTAGTTCTTTTTCTGTGTTTATCCGAAGACTTAACCCAAATCAGATAGATCTATATGGAAGTATAAGGGGGAAAACAAGGTCACACATGTGCAGAAAATGTTACTCTTAGTTTCAAAAGTGACACAGAGAGTATAAGATGATCCCCGTTCTCTTCTTGTACGGTTTGGTGAGGGAGGGCTTGCGAAAGATTCTATGGGTTGGCTGTTGAGGCACTTTCGGAATATAATTTTGCGGTGGGAACTGTCACTGTCCGGAGTGAATTGTTACCCGATGTTGATAGGTTCGACAGGTTTAAACAGTTTT
>MAVP01000096.1 GCA_001751075.1 Desulfobacterales bacterium S7086C20
ACGAGGATCTCACCCGTACCCCCTTCAACTTCCAGGAAATAAAGTTCCAGATCCCTTCTTTTTTCCATAATAAAAGGGCTAAGAGAAAGGAGTTCGCGCACCGCATTCTTGTCTACTTTATGAGACATGCCAGGAGTTCCTACAGACCGGACGGCTGTCCCTGTAAGGCTGTCTATCAAGATCTTTTTCTTTAAATTCTCTTTAAACGACATCCCAACCTCCTGGAAAGCTCCAACCCCACTGTTTGCTTTGACAAATAGATATCACAACACTATGGCTGCGTAAACCACAAAGACCAGGCAAACTTTGCCTCCCGGTCAACACAAGTTAAGCCCCCATTTTTTCTATACGGCCCTGCGGGATTTTGTGTTATAGAAAGGCCCTATGTTTTCCAAGACTTATTTCTGGACACTCATTCTTGTTGCGCTTTTTCGGACATCTGAATTACATGGCGGGCTATTATCGCCTCGTACAGATTCCGCCCCCGCCTATCACATCACGGCAGATTCCTTGAGCTATGACGATATCACGAAGACTTATAAGGCTAGAGGGTATGTAAGCATTACCAAGGGCAATCAGTCCTTGCATGCGGACGCTATAGACTTTAATAAGGAAACGAAGGAAGCCAAAGCCTGGGTCCTGGAAGCAGGCGAGAAGGCTTCGGTAAGTAAAGACCGAAAGGATTCACATAAGAGGGCCAAGATAGTTGGATGGTGGGATCCAGCCCTTGACATACTGATAGCGGAAGCTGCACTTGAGGCATGGGATAAAGTCTATTTTTTTTCTGGCAAGGACTGGGTTACAGGCAACCGTATTGAGATTGACATGGATAAAGGGACAGGAGTCGTTTACGATGGGACCCTGTTTATCGAAGAGAGCCACTTTTACATCAAGGGAGATGAAATACAAAAGACAGGCAAGGATTCTTATTACGTAAAGGATGACGTCAGCTTTACTTCCTGTGATGGAGATTCGCCGACCTGGCAAATCACAGGAAGGGATTTGCGAGTTACTATCGAAGGTTATGGCACATTAAAGCATGCGACCCTTAGGGCGAAATCTATCCCCATCCTCTACGTCCCATATATGCTGTTCCCGGCAAAGATAAAGCGTCAAACCGGATTACTAGTTCCCCTCATCCTTTATTCCAACACAAACGGCTTCGAATATATCCAACCCTTTTTCTGGGCTATTAATGACAGTAGTGACGCGACCTTTTATGAACATTATATGGCCCATCGCGGATTCAAACACGGCCTTGAGTATCGATACGTGCTGTCAACGCTCAGCAAGGGCACACTAATGTACGATTTTCTCTATGACAAACAGATTGATGATGGCACCACGCCATCTAATTCCTCAGGGTATCACTACGAAGGTTTCAGGGGTGACAGCGAGAACCGGTTGAACAGAAAACGGTGGTGGTTCAGGATGAAAAATGATTGGGGCTTGCCGGCCGGATTCAATGCAAAGCTAGATGTAGACGTCGTAAGTGATCAAGACTATCTGCGAGAATTTGATACCATCTATTCAGGCTATCACCACTCAGATCAATACTTTCTTGACGAATTCGGCAGGGGGCTTGATGACAAGACAGATACAGTTCGACTGAATCAGCTAAATGTAAGCAGGAGTTGGAATCAATTTAGTCTGAACACCGATTTTCGCTGGTATGATAACGTAATTGCCAGAAAACATAACCGAGATGATTCCACGCTACAGAAACTGCCAACGGTGAGTTTTTCCGCCTCCAAGCATGAAATCCCTAACTTTCCTTTCTATTTCGACCTGACCTCTTCCTTGAATCATTTCTGGCGAGATGTAGGTACCCGCGGTTACAGTGCAGAGCTTTACCCAAGGGTTTATTATCCAACAACCATCTTTGAGTATTTTGACCTTGAGCCCTCTGTAGGTCTACGCGAGACCGTGTGGCAGGTTGAAAGATACGAACCGGAAAGTCCAAAGGATGAGGACAAGTTGAAATCCAGACAGATGGGTGACTTCAAGGTTGATCTTTCTACAGAGATTTCAAGGATATTTGATCCCGGCAATTTCGGAACAGACAAGATACGACATGCAATTAAGCCTCAGGTAGTTTATACTTATGTTCAAGATGTTGACCAGGATGACATCCCTGGTTTTGTCGATTCAATAAGTGAGGAAAGCAAGATAACATATTCCATAACAAATACGTTTATCTCCAAGAAGAGAAAAGGGGCAAAGTCGGGGTCGGTGGCGACGTATGATATCGGACAGGATCAGGTCTTGACACCCCCGCAATTCAACTATCATGATTTCTGCCGGATCAAGCTCTCCCAAAGTTATGACATTTTGGAAGCCACGCGCTCTACTCGAGAAGCCGAAAAAAGACGGCCTTTTTCGGATGTTGAGGGCAGGCTGGAACTTAGTCCTACGGATGCCTTTGAGTTGGCCGGAAATACTACTTGGTCCGCCTATCATAACGATTTTACAGGTTGCGATGCGATTCTGACTATGAAAGACAAACGAGGAGACAGTGCTTCAATAGACTATCAGTATAAACAACACAGCACTAAAAGCGTTATCACAAAGATCTCTTTCAAGTTGTTTAATCCGCTTTCTGGTTATTGGGAACATGAATATAACCTCAGGGAACAAGAAGATGTCAAATCTGTTCTTGGGTTTGCCTATGAACCACAGTGCTGGTCTTTTTTCGTTAAATATACAGACGATCGGACTGGAAACAAGCGTGAATATTTTTTTGAGATTAGTCTCTACGGGCTTGGCAAGTATGGGCTAGGCAAGTAAAGGCCTGCAAGGGATAGTGATATACCCGGATAAGGATTGGAGGAAATAGTATTGATGGCAGCGGCAATTGATATGGTTCCGGGATGGTACGTACTTCACACCCGAAGCCGCTTTGAACAGGTGGTTTTTAACGGACTGGATGGAAAATCTCTGGAAACATTCCTTCCTAAAATAACCGTTATGAGCAAGCGCCGCGATAGGCGCAAGAAAATTCGTGTGCCCCTCTTTCCCGGTTATGTCTTTGTAAAAAGCGATCTCAATGCCTACGAACGCCTTGAAATTGTAAAGACCGTTGGGGTTGTCCGTCTTATAGGAAACAAGGATGGTCCCGTCTCTGTTCCGGAAGATGCCATTGACTCCCTGAAGATCATGATTGCAGCAAGCAGTGATATCAAGACAGGTGCTCGGTTTAAAAAAGGGGATCGGGTAATGGTTGTGGAAGGTCCAATGGCAGGAGTGAAAGGTGTTTTTGTCAGACACAAAGGCCGTGGACGAATCGTTGTAGCCATTGATGCCATGGGGCAATACGCCTCGGTCGACGTTTCTGAAGACTTCGTCGAGAAAACCCCTGACTTCGTTTAGCTTCTCTTCGTTAAGGGGAAAGATAGGACAGGAGAATTGTTCAGACAACGTCAATAATAAATATTTAAGGCGCAACCCCCAGATACCTCCCCGAATAGTATCTTGATTGTGTAAGGGGCATAGATTTCCTGTGCTTGTGATAAGATGCGCGGCATGTAAAGCAAAGTTGTGGAAATATGACAAGATTGGCCCGGGGGAAGTCTTGAGGTGTCATAAGGACAGGATTGCCAGGATTTATGTGTTTGAGCAACAGGAAAATAGGGTGAAGTGCGGGTGCGGTAAGGATATTGGCCTTGATAAGGGGCGTTTCATAAAGATGATAGCAAAGGCCTTTACGTACAGTGGTACGAAACGAAACAAATAAGACCCTAACACCGTGCGAGGCAGTGTCCATTATTTGACAAGCTATTCGTGGATGGACACGAGGCAGAAAATCTGGCCCGGACATATCCTTATATTTTCAATGTGTTGCAGAAATTATGAGACGTCCAATTAGTGCCTATCTCTTATTTCCGCAAGAACCCCTTCCACCTCAGAGCGGATGTCGGAAAGTTTCCTTTCAGAAAACGCCTCAAATCGTAATACCAATACGGGTTGGGTATTAGAGGCACGCACCAAACCCCAGCCTCCCTCAAAAAGAACACGAACTCCGTCTATATCAATAATGTCTTGTCGCTGACGAAAGTATTCGGTAATCTCCCTGACAACCCCAAACTTTTTATCATCCGGGCATGAAACGCGTATCTCGGGAGTGTTGAAAGTCTTCGGTACATCGCTTAAAAGCTCAGAAATCGTTTTTCCCGTTGTTGCCAGGATCTCCAGGAGGCGACACGAGGCATAGATAGCATCATCATAACCAAAATATCGATCAGCAAAAAACATATGACCACTCATCTCACCGGCCAGTTCCGCGTTAACCTCTTTCATCTTCTGCTTTATGAGTGAATGGCCTGTCTTCCACATGATCGCCTGCCCGCCATGTTTAGCAATATCTTCATAAAGGGTTTGAGAGCACTTTACTTCCGAGATAAATGTTGCTCCTGGTTTGCGGGAAAGTATCTGTCTGGAAAATATTATCATGAGTTGGTCACCCCATATGATGTTGCCCTTTTCATCAATCACACCGAGGCGATCTCCGTCGCCATCATAGCCAATACCGAGATCAAGCCTCTCTTTGCGAACCAGGGATATCAGGTCTTGCATATTCTCGACAACCGTGGGGTCTGATTCATGGTTAGGGAAGGTGCCGTCCATATCACAATAAAGATCGTACACCTCACACCCCAAATCTCTCAAAAGAGGCACTGCAACAACTCCGGCAGTACCGTTTCCAGCGTCAATACCAATCTTTATTGACTTGGCAAGTTCGATATTTTTCTCCAAAAAACCCCTGTATGGGGTTATGGAATCCGCGGTTGTGATATTTCCCCGCCCTTCGTCGAAATCCCCCTTTTCCACAATTTGACGTAGTCTCTGTATTTGCTCCCCGAAAAGGGTGTCATAACCGCTGCATAGTTTAAATCCGTTGTACTCAGGTGGATTATGGCTGGCTGTGATCATTACACCGCCCTGCATTTTTAAATCTCTGATGGCAAAATAGAAGACCGGCGTGGGGCATATACCGATATCCACAACATCACATCCCGTAGCAACGAGGCCTTGTATCAGAAGCTTGCCATACCGATCTGAACTCAAGCGACAGTCCCGCCCTACAACAAGACGAGATTGATCCTTTCCCTTAAGGTAGGTTCCAATCCCTTGCCCGAGCAGTACAACATCTTCATCAACAATCTCTTCGTCAACAATCCCACGAATGTCATATTCTCTAAAAATTCCTGGGTTCATAAGTCCTCCGTAAGTTCTCAAAAAGTTAGGTGTATACGATTAATATAGACTATGGGTATGGAGAAGATACAGTCCTCACTGTTATAACGAACACATAATGGCAATCAGACCAAGTAACCAGCAGTACGGGGCAAAAATGTAGAGATTGCCTCTTTTTACGAAATGTATCAATACCTTTAGAGCAACATAACCCACTATGCCGGCTATACATGCGCCACTAAGTATGGGACCAAGATGGGGGGAAATAGGGCCTTGCATTCCAGCCAGCTCCAGAACAACTGCCCCCAGTATCGCCGGAATTGACAAGAGAAAAGAATAACGAGCCGCTGTCTCACGATCAATTTTTCTAAACAGACCAATAGCTATGGTAGCTCCAGACCTAGATATCCCGGGCAGAATAGCTAACCCCTGTATTATGCCCACACATAGACCATCCCAAACGGTGAGTTCGCCCACCTTACGCCCTTTTGCCCGCACTCTGCGTGTCATCCAAAGCAAAATGCCTGTTATCAAAAGCATCAAGCCGACAAGTCGAATAGACGAAAAGAGCATTTCGGCTATAGGCCTAAACGCCAGCCCGAACAAGACAGTTGGAATTGTCCCAACAACAATCAACCATAATAACCTCAACGGAGGTGTCTTGCTAAAACGCGCCAAAATGTCACCTTTTCCGGCACGCCATGTAGTCTTTGAGAAAAGAGCAACAATTATTTCTTTGAGGTCTTTACAGTAAAACACACATACGGCAAGCAAGGTCCCCAAGTGCACAGCGATATCAAAGAAGATTTCCGGCTCTTTCATTCCAAAAAGGGCTTGCAATAATACTAAATGTCCCGAGCTGCTGATGGGCAAAAACTCAGTGGCTCCCTGGACAATACCAAGTACAATAGCATGGTAAAGTTCCATCTGATATTCAACCTATATCAATGCGATAGTAGTTGACGTAGAATCACTATTTGGAAGGTTCCGGCGGGATATGCCCTTCTAAGGCCATCTTTATTTTCTGTCTCAGCTCAGTTAAGTCAGCACTTTTCACCACATAGTAGTCAGCTGCGATCGATTTCAGATCTCCTTTAAATGAAGAATATGCAGAGCAAAGAATCACTGGAATATTATAGAAATCCCTCCTGATATCTTGCAGCAGATCCAGCCCATCGTGCTCGGCCATCTTGATATCCAGGATAACAAGATCAGGCCTTTCCCGTTCAATCAGTTCTATGAGGCCGTGCCCACTATCCGTAGTGATCACGCTGTAACCATCATCCTCCAGTTCCTCACTATAAAGCATGCGAATAACTTCTTCGTCATCGACAATAAGAATTTTCTTCATAGGAACCTCCATATGCCTTCTGTAAATGTTTAGCTTGTTTCCATCCACCTATCAAGCAAATAGGGTTTGCTGGATTCAAATACACCGCATTGATCTTCTATTAATTCCTCTGCTTGCTGAATCGTCATCGATTCCGACTCTATCACGAAGGAACATGTCCTGCCAAAATAGAGCGGAATCAAGTTATTTAAAAGCCCTGGCCTGCTATCTACACAATTCTTGTAAGCTACGGCAAAATCAATCAGTATCTCAGCCCACAAGTTGGCAGGAAATTCAAACCCAGCCAAGGGAAGCGCTATTACCTCGGAGAGTTTCTTGAAAACGTTAGGAGACAAAACATCCTTCCAAGTCCTTTGATATTCAACAAAACCGGCTTGTAACTTATCATAAAGCCGCTCAACGTTCACGTCAACTGCAGGCGGCATCTCTATCTCCCCTAACCCGAACCCATAAATAGCAGTTGGTTTGCTCCATCGAACTTCGTTCCAAAAAGGACCGTTTCTAACCATCATATCAAAGATGGTCCCAACAACCTGCGTGAACATGGGACCCAAGGCTTCACCAGGATCCTTTGGCTTGTGCACCTTCGGTCGCCCCATGTAAGACTGGCAAATTGCCTTGTTGTGACACATAGCAGTAGTCGTCATCCATATATCAATGCCAAATTCAGCCACAGCATTAGACCAATCTTCTTGCTTAAGGTAAACCTCGGCCAGTTCCCCAGAAAAACCGAAGTCACCCCCAATAGGTTGCCGTACCCTCCGACCATAAAGGCTACGAGTCATAGGATAGGCAATGTTGTTTGTGATAGTCCCATCATGTTGGTGCCGCACATATAGCGGGGCGACAAATTCAAAGTCATCAAAAAGGGGCTCCCCAAGGTTCTTGATCCATCTTGGCGTAATACTCTTTAGATCTGCATCCACCACAACAATAGCTTGTGCGCCCAACTCACAACTTTTCTGAAACAAGTTTTTGAAGTTATTCCCCTTCCCCTTCACACCTGGGGACGTTGATATATACATCTTAGCAACTTCAGTACTAGTACTCATGAAGGCCTCACGAGTGCCATCTGTCGAATGGTTATCACAGTTGATAATCACGCTATTCTTGTTGCCGAAGTATTTGACTAGCCCTTCACTCGCCTTTTCGGCTGGATATGAAATAAGTTTCGCCTCGTTGTACGAAGGGATACCCACAACTATATCGGCCGATTGAACGTCATGAGGATTTTCCACTACATCCATGATCTTTCCCCCGGAACATCATTCCTATTGCAACACCACATTATTACAAAAGCCCTTTCAAATTATATTAATATTATATATGAAGGAGTTGGTCAACTTCTCATTATCTAGTTTCCATCCATAAATGGCCTTTTTCCGCAATCTCGGCGTCAATCTGCGGGATCGCTTGTGCGACGTACCACTTGTACGCCTCCGCGCAATCCCTTGATTTTCTTGACCTTGCGAAAAATTGCTCATTTCTGAATTGGAAACTTACGCCAGTGCCCATTGATTTATGAAAGATTCGTGGATGGGCACTATCTATAATATGAAAAAGACAATAATTTTCACAGACCTGGATGGCACTTTGATAGATCATGATACGTACAGGTTTGACCAGGTCGAGGAAACACTGAAAAGACTCAAGGAAGGAGCTGTTCCTGTAATCATCTGTAGCAGCAAGACTCGAGCTGAAATTGAAGCATATCGTACTTCCATGGGCCTTGATGATCCCTTCATTGCGGAAAACGGTGGCGCTATCTTTGTTCCGCAAGCTACCTTTGATTCAAAGGCCGAAGGCTTTGTGAAAAAAGGATCATACCTCGTAATGGAATTGGGGAAACCCTACGATGTATTACACAATGCCTTGACAAGGATGAAGGCCAAAGAAGGATTCCATATGACAGGATTTTCTGAAATGACGATTGAACAAATTGTTCAACACACCAGCCTTCCTGTTGCCGATGCCCGATTGGCTGCTATGCGAGAGTATTCAGAACCCTTTCTTTTTTTTGAAAACCAGGAGAGACTGCGATTCCTTAAAAAACTGTTGCGGGAACAAGGGCTTCAAATCACCAAGGGAGGACGATTCTATCACTTGACAGGAAACAACGACAAGGGCAAGGCAGTGGAAATTTTAAGAAAGCTTTATGCACAGAACCACACGGGCACAAGTCTTTTCACCATCGGGCTAGGAGATAGTGCCAACGATATTCCCATGCTGGAAAATGTTGATTTGCCGGTCATAATCAGGAAGAAGACAGGACGGTGGGAGATACTGAAAGGAAACGATTCGGTTATGTATTCAGACAAAGCCGGTCCTAAGGGTTGGGCAGAGTCAATTGATCGCATTTTAAAGAGCTGATGCTCCATGTTTGACAATCTCGTAAAAAGTCGTGAGACGCCTTTTTACTCGGCGGGGAAGGGCTACCCCTCCCCCGCCATTTGAAGTGAATTCAAATGGTTCCACCCTCACCCCAGGCCGGGGCTTACCCGCCCGCGGCCTGTTGATGGACTTTTTACGAGTCCATCAAACTTACACAAAATTAAGATAGTTATCTGATTTTTGATAAATTAGCAAATCTACTTATAAAAGAATTGATCAAATGTCAAAG
>MAVP01000097.1 GCA_001751075.1 Desulfobacterales bacterium S7086C20
CGTTGATCTGCGACATCTTTGCGGTTTCTTTAATAATGGAGCAAGATTTCTTCTTAATAGGCGCCTTGGTATCTATCTTGAGGAAAGGCAGTCAGTCCTTAAAGATCAGGAACAGTTCGAGCTAGCGTCACTTGAAAAATACATACTTGAACAAGCTCTCGTAGAAAAGGGCTTGTCCGGAGAAGAGATTGAGAGTTTATTTCCTATCGCAAAAGCATCCGGATTACTTCCACACGGCGTCGTGGGAGTATGCCTGTATGATAATATCTGTCAGGATATAAACCGTTTTGTCGAAAAAACTAGACCGTATGTTCTAAAACCAAAGCTTGAGCCAGTAGATGTAGATGTTGTGATATCGGATTTCAGGCTTACCGGGAAGATAGATGTTTTATATGAACAAGGCCTGGTTCAATACCGGCACGCAAGACTTAACGCCAAAGATCGTCTGCGGGTATGGATTTACCATCTTGTGTTAAGTTGCATCAGGTCCGAACATTTAGAGACAAGCAAACTCATAGGCCTGCGCAAAAAGGATAAGCAATATGAATGGACAGCCTTGGAATACACGCAGGCGGAATGTGCTGAGAAGATCTTGAGCGATCTTTTAAAAATATACTGGAATGGACTTATGCGGACAATCCATTTTTTCCCTGAAAGCGCATGGGAATATGCAAACGCGCTTTTGGACAAGGGAAGGCAGGATATAGATGCCACGCGCAAGGCTCGCCGGATTTATTTTGGTGATGAATATCATTGGAGTGAGTGCGAAGATGCCTATTATGAACTCTGTTTTGGAGATACGGATCCAATCGATTCGGAATTCAAAGACCTTGCAGTAGAGATCTTCGAACCACTAATAAGGCATGAGGCAATAGTTTAAAGCAAAGACGCAAAGTGCGCAAAGAATCTATGACTTCTTTTAAAGACCTTGATCTGCTTAGTACCCCTCTTAACGGGACAAACCTGACTGAGGCAAGTGCCGGTACCGGAAAGACCTACGCGATTACCGCACTTTTCGTCAGGTTAATCTTGGAAAAAGATCTAGGAGTAAATGAAATACTAGTAGTTACCTTTACGGAAGCGGCGACGGAAGAGCTAAAAGACAGGATCAGAAAAAAGTTGCGAGGCACGATGCAGGCCTTTAAGGGGGAAAAGCCGGAAGATCCCTTCTTGGTTGATTTGGCGGAAAAGTTCAAGGATTCAAATATTGCATTAAGACGACTCGAAGAGGCCGTGAGGGCATTTGATCAGGCGGCCATCTTTACTATACACGGGTTTTGCCGGCGGGTTTTATATGAGAACGCCTTTGAGAGTGGAAGTCTCTTTGATACAGAGCTGATAACTGATCAGGAGGATCTAAAGGCGGAAATTGTCTATGATTTCTGGCGCAAACACTTCTATAGCGCATCACCGCTCTTTGTCCACTACGCAATCAACCATAAAGTTACTCCAGGACGCCTCTTTTCTCTTGTTGATAGCAATATTTATAGATCTTACCTTAAGGTTATCCCAGAGATCAAAAGCGTAGATACATCGTTTGAAGAAAGCAATTATCTGACGTCATTTAAAAAGGTTCGCAAGGCTTGGGAGGTTTGTAGGGCGGAAGTAGAGGATATTTTATTTAACAGTGACGCCTTGAATCGAGCTAAGTACAAGATGAAAAATATTTCCAACTGGGTTGAGTTGATGAATAACTATGTGGTTTATGGTGTCTCGAGGCCTATTTTGTTCGCGGGCTTTGAAAAGTTTACCTCATCTGACTTTGAGGGTGCGACCAAGAAAAACTATAGTCCACCGAGACATACCTTCTTTGAGCTTTGCGAGGAGCTTAAAGAGAGGCATCAAGACCTTGTACAGGCATTCGATAAACGCATCCTCGGACTAAAGGCCGGTCTTTTTGTTTATGGTCAAAACGAGCTTGCCCTGCGAAAGGGGCGGAGAAACATTCAGTCCTTTGACGATCTTTTGTTAAGACTCCATCAGGCCTTGGAGAAAAGGGGCGGAGATGATCTCGCACGCGCCATAAGGCTTAAATATAAGGCAGCTCTGATTGATGAGTTTCAGGATACTGATCCGGTTCAGTATGCGATTTTCGATAAAATATTTGGTGCAGGTCGTAGCACATTGTTTCTCATCGGTGATCCGAAACAGGCGATATATAGTTTCCGCAGCGCAGATATTTTTGCCTACATGAAAGCCGCCCAGCATATACGATCACGCTACAGCCTTGGTAAGAATTGGCGTTCCGAGCCAGGTTTGATTACCGCTGTTAACACCATCTTTAAAAATGCGAAATATCCGTTTATATATAATGAGATTCCGTTTAATCCTGCTGTTTCAACTGTAAAAACCGAACCTGAGTTACTCGCAATAGATGGTAAGCAAGAACCACCTTTTTACTTGTGGTTTTTGAATGCTTATAAGGCAACGGGTCAGGAAAAGCCTGTCACAAAAACAATAGCACGGGGACAGATCTTAACTGCGGTGGCCGGGGAAATCTCAAGACTTCTTCATCTCAGCAGTGACGGTCGAGTCGTTGTGGGGAAAAAGGCTCTTAGTCCAGGTGATGTTGCGGTCTTAGTTCGTAAAAACAGTGAAGCACGTCAAATGCAGCAAGTCCTGTCCGGGCTTGGTATTCCCAGCGTTGTCTATACTAGCGATGATCTCTTCTTAACACATGAGGCCATGGAAGTAGCAAGGCTGCTTTGCGGTATTGCCGAGCCAAACAAGGACACACTTATAAGGGCAGCGCTTACAACCGACATGATGGGCCATAAGGGAGAAGACTTAGATGACATAATGACCGATGACCTTAAATGGGATGCGTGGGTTGTCAAGTTTAACGCCTATCACGAGCTGTGGAATAATCGTGGGTTTATCAGCATGTTTAGGAATTTATTGATGGAAGAAGGGGTCATGTCGCGTCTGATGGCCTTTGAAAACGGGGAGCGCAGAAATACGAACGTAGTTCATCTAAGTGATGCCTTGCATCAGGCAAGCCTTGAAAACAAACTTGGCATGATCGGGTTATTAAAATGGCTACAAGAAAGAAGAGATCCCGACAGATCGCGCTCTGAAGAACACCAGTTGCGTTTGGAAAGCGATGAAAATGCAGTGAAGCTAGTGACAATACATAAGAGCAAGGGACTGGAGTATCCTGTAGTATTTTGTCCTTTCGCATGGGACGGCTCAAGGCTTAGGAATTCGAATCAGGCCTTTTCGTTTCACGATGAATCACAAGACATGAGGTTGACCCTTGACCTTGGTTCTGACAGTGTTGGTGACAATCGTCTCTTAGCAGAAAAAGAGCAACTGGCCGAAAACTTGAGACTTCTCTACGTGGCGTTGACCAGGGCGAAAAACCGGTGTTATCTTGTCTGGGGCCGGATAAACGCATGTGAGACCTCTGCCTTGGCGTATTTGTTTCATCAAGGAAAATCACTTGAAGCAAAGGATATTGTAAGTGCTGTCGGGAAAAGGTTTAAAGGCCTAAGTAACGAAGATATACTTGAAGAGCTTAGATCTGTTGCCGAAAAGTCCGGAGGAACGATTAGATTAAGTGAAATGCCGACAGAAGTGCCTGAGAGATATTCTGCTATCAATGCAGAAGGTTTAAGGCTGGTGTGTCGCAAGTTTTGTGGAGATATCAATCGTTCCTGGAAGATTTCAAGTTTTTCATCTCTCGTATCAGGTCAGCACTATGGTCGGGACTTGCCTGATTATGATGCGATAGCACTTGCCGGAATTTATCCGGAAGGTGATTTTAAGGAGCTGCTTGGCGGAAGAGAGCTATCAGGCATATTTGCCTTTCCTAGGGGTACAAAGGCGGGTACGTTTATCCACTCAGTGTTTGAGGACCTGGATTTCACTCAAGGCAATAGTTTGAAGGTGGAAAAACTCGTAGGAGAGAAACTTTCCGGCTTTGGCTTTGACACTACGTGGCGGGAAACCATCTGCAGTATGGTTCAAAGTGTCCTGACCGCTCCTCTTAATGGAGAGCGCAAAAACATTACCCTGTCACAAATCGGCAGGGGAGATCGAATAAATGAGCTGGAATTCTATTTTCCGATGAAGGCGGTTTCATCGAGGGATGTCAAGACAGTATTGGCAAATCATGCGGGGGAGAAAACCATGGTTGATGAGGCTGAATATATGGAGAGATTAACATTTTCTACTTCAAGGGGTTTTATGAGAGGTTTCATAGATATGGTGTTTTTCTACGATGGGCGTTACTATCTTGTGGACTGGAAATCAAACTTTTTGGGGCCACGTGTAGAAGATTATGATCAAAAAGCGCTTGCCGGCGCTATGAAAGAGTCCTTTTACGAGTTTCAGTATCTTATATACACACTTGCCCTGAGTCAATATCTTAAAGTCCGTTTGCCTGATTATGATTATGAGAGGCATTTTGGTGGAGTCTTTTATATGTTTGTACGCGGTATAGATTCGAAGAGAAGAGAAGACTTCGGTATATACAGGGCTAGGCCAACCGGAGCGTTGATAGAAGAGCTGACAGAGAAGTTGATCAGTTGATCGATAGTACCTGTGAATAGCTACGGTATTTACGTATGAAAGAAGAACTATTACATCTGTTGTACGAAAGGGGGAAAATCTCTGAGCTTGATATGCACTTTGCCAAGTTCATAACCGAGCTTGATGGAAGCGGCGATTTGCGACTAGCTATTGCTGCAGCCTTGGTAAGCAACTGCACTAGGTTGGGCCATATCTGTCTTGATCTCAAAAGCCTGGCGGTGGCGCCGCCAGTGGAGGGAAAAGAGGCGGGGGAGGATCTTTTTGGCCTGGATTCAAGTGATTGGGAAATGGGGTTAAGGGGTACTTCTGTTGTCGGAATGCCAGGCGAGAACAAGCCGCTTATCCTAGACGGTAAGGCTAGGTTGTATCTTTACCGGTATTGGGAATATCAGGAAATATTGGCAACGCTTGTCAAGGAGCGTGTTACTGAGGATTCATCGCCAATTTATTTTTCAAGTAATGATGTTTACTCATTGAAAGAAGCCTTAGACCGATTTTTTGGTCGAACTCCGATAGATCGAAGAGGAGACGAGAAACATGAGATTGACTGGCAGAAAGTTGCCGCCTTCGTGTCGTTAAGGAAGAAGCTTTGTGTTATTTCAGGCGGGCCCGGGACAGGCAAGACTACAACGGTTGCCAAGATCTTGGGCCTACTCATTGAGCGGTTAGGCATAGATGCAGCCAGAATAGCACTTGCTGCTCCTACTGGAAAGGCTGCTGCCAGGTTGCAGGAAGCGATCAAGGCCTCTAAGGAAAATTTGAATTGTGCGGCGAATATCAGGGCCGCCATCCCCCAAGAGGCTACAACGATACACCGATTGCTTGGGACTATTGCGGGGTCCTGTTATTTTCGTTACAATGCCGAAAATCGACTTCCCGTAGATATTGTCGTTATAGATGAGGCCTCCATGGTGGACTTGGCCTTGATGTCAAAACTCATCCAGGCCGTTCCTCCTGAGGCAAGGTTAATACTTCTCGGAGACAAAGACCAGCTTGCCTCGGTTGAGGCCGGCGCCGTTCTTGGGGATATATGCGATACTGGTAAACTTCACGTGTTTTCACGCGATCTTTGTATGGAGCTTGAAACGTATACGGGGTATAAGCTTGTGACGCCAGGCAAAATCACTAATGGGTCTTCTGTCAAGGACTGTATTGTCCAACTTGAAAAGAGCTTTCGCTTTGGTGAAGATAGCGGTATTCGTACTATAAGTCATGCTGTAAATAGGGGCGACGGCAGACAGGCAACAGGCCTTTTAAGGGAGAAAAGGTTTAGTGATATAAGATGGGTTGCGCTGCCACAGCGCCAAGCCTTGCCGGCTGCTATAAAGAAAAAAGTTATTATAGGGTTTGAAGGCTACCTTAAGGCAGGTGATATCTATGAGGCCTTTGAACTCTTTGATCGATTCAGGATTCTTTGTGCCTTGAGAAAAGGTTCCTATGGCGTAGAGGGGATAAATCTGGAAGTTGAACAAATCCTAAGTGACCATGGACTTATTGAGGCCAAGAGGAGTTGGTATCGCGGCCGGCCCCTATTGATTACCAGAAATGATTATAACTTGGGTTTATTTAACGGTGATATTGGAATCATTTGGACTGACGTTAGCGGGGATAGTGATTTGACTGCCTTTTTCCGCTCTGCCGATGGTACTGTCAAAAGATTTCATCCCGTCAGACTCCCAGAACACGAAACCGTGTATGCCATGACGGTGCATAAGAGCCAGGGGTCGGAATTTGATACTGTCCTATTTGTGTTGCCGGACAAGGAGTATCCGGTTTTGACAAGAGAACTCATATATACCGGCATTACCCGAGCGAAAGAAGATGTTGAGATATGGGGGAAAGAAGATGTGTTTCACATTGCCGTCTCCCGCCGAACGGAACGAATGTCCGGGTTGCGCGATGCCTTGTGGGATGGGTATTAATATGTTGAGCGGTGCTACTTAAAATGAAGAATCGTCCTAAAAAAGAGACCCCGAATCATCTAGGATCGGATCATCCAAGAAATAGAACTAAATCCAGGTATGCGTCAACAAGTATAGTCTTGGCCTTACTACTGGCATTGCTGGTTGTCTTTGTGGTAGCAAGAAAAAAGGAAGTAAAAAGGGAGGGAAAAGGGATTCGCCGAGCCATTCCACCGGCAAGGCAAAAGATCAAGCGAGAAATCCCCAAAGAAAGAAAGGCGATCAGAAAGACCGAACCCTTAGCTTCAGCGCCACAACCTCTGCCGCCTCTTCAGCCTATTGTGGTTGCCAAGGGACGACTCTTTGTAGATACCAAGCCGGCGGAGGCAACGGTGATGGTTCTTAACGTCATGCCAAAATATCACCGTGGTATGGAACTTAAAGAGGACCGGTACCACATCCAGGTGTCTCATCCGGGCTATAAGAGACAAAGAAGGTGGGTAGAGGTTAAGGCGAAAAGAGATAATGCCTTTTCCGTTGAGTTGGACCGTATTGTGACTACTGGGACGATCCTTGTGCGCAGCAAACCGCCGGGAGCAGAGTGGTTCTTGAATGGGAGGCTTCAGGGAACCACACCGGACAGTAAAGAAGATATTCAGAAGGGGCGTTATGGTATATTAATAAGAAAGGATGGACACGAACACTGGAGTAAAACAGTTACAATAAAGCCAAAGAGAAAAGTCGTAATTCAGGCAAAGCTTTCAAAGATACGTCCAAGACCCGGAGTAAAATGGCGCGAAAATGCGACAGGAATGGTCTTTGTCTGGGTGCCGGAGGGGTGCTTCGAGATGGGAAGTCCACCAAGTGAGACCGGCCGAGATCCTGACGAAGGTCCGACGCATAAGGTGTGTGTAGACGGATTTTGGATCGGGATGACCGAGGTGACAAATGCCCAATATCTCGACTTCCGCCCGGCTCATGACAGCAAGGCCAGTAACGGTCACTCTCTGAATGATAACAGTCAGCCCGTAGTCTATGTCAGCTGGGAAGATGCAGTGGCCTTTGGAAGGTGGCTTACAGACCAAAACGATGGACCTTATGAGTTTCGCCTCCCGACTGAAGCCGAGTGGGAATATGCATGCAGGGCCGGATCAAAGACTGCCCGATTCTGGGGAGAAGACGTTAAAGATACTTGTAAATATGCAAATGTTTATGACCAGAGTTCAAAACGGGCCAACAAGTTTAAATGGCGACATCACGAATGCGATGACGGAGTTATTCTGACATCGCCGGTGGCAAGTTTTCATCCGAATGATTTTGGGCTTTACGATATGCTTGGAAATGTCTGGGAATGGTGTGAGGACATCTACGGAAAAGATGCCTACAGCGAGCATCAACGGAAAAACCCTCTTTTTGAACGCCGGGGGGCTTATCGCGTGAATCGTGGTGGTAGCTGGACTGATATTCCAAGGGGTGTTCGTTCGGCCATTCGGGAAAGGCTTGATCCAAAATTTGGAAATTTCTGTTTAGGATTTCGCTTGGTAAGGACTCCGTGAGAAGGTGACCCCTAGAGCTAGTCTCCCTTGTGATCTACCCTTGCTTTCAGTTCCTTGCCGCATTTGAAAAAGGGTAACTTTTTCGGTTTTATGTGAACTTGCTGTGCCGTTTTTGGATTTCTTCCTATGTACGATTTGTAGTCCTTTACAAAAAAGGAACAAAATCCACGGATTTCGACACGGTCGCCATTTGCAAGGGCATTGGACATTTCTTCAAAGAGTATATTAACGGCCTGTGCCGCCTTATCCCTTTTCAGCCCTGTCTCCTTTCTGAGAGTCTCCATAAGCCCAGCCTTGTTCATGACATTTCCCCCTTTGTAATGTGTATTGTAAAAGCTTTCGATCATACCATAAATATGCAATTATCCTGCCATCATGCGTAGATTGGTTAAAATGTCCGCATGTTAACAGGCAAATATGTTAAGGGCTGGAGCAAAAATAACTTCACATTTTGGCATCTCAGCTTCAGCCCATCTTTGACCGATGTCTCATTCGCAAATTCCTCGAAATAGCTTGCTATGTCTGTGGTTTTACTCAATCGGATCGGCCAAATCTGAATCAAATCTGAGCGCCAACTCTGCGAACTTATTATTGCGCGAGCCCTAAGTTCTCAAAAAGTTCGGGTTGTGTGATTAACATTGGAATTAATTTTGCATATACATAAAGAGTTAAAGAATGTGAGTGTGACGGCAGTTATTTGTAAAACCATTTTCGAATGGAGGAACGGGCAATGACTTTAACGAAAGCGCGTGTAATGGAGCTAGTCCAGAGACGTTTGGAGCTTCCCAAGGGTGTGTCGGTAAAGGTAGTAGAGTCACTCCTGGAAATTATTAAGCGGACACTTGAAAATGGGGAAGATGTTTTGGTTAGCAGATTCGGGAAGTTTCATCTTAAGGACAAATCCCAACGAAGGGGTAGGAATCCGCAAACAGGTAACGACATTGTGCTCAGATCAAGGCGGATAGTAAACTTTAGGTGTTCTGGTGTTTTAAGAGACAAGATAAACCAGGGAAGTTAAGGGTTCGTCATTCAACAACCGTCACACCTTGCTGGTCTTTTGGGCCGTCTTCCGCGTTGCTCGGTTGGTCACATACCTCGGTATGCTCCCGCCCGAGCGCCTTGAATACAACCCAAAATCCTTCGCAATC
>MAVP01000098.1 GCA_001751075.1 Desulfobacterales bacterium S7086C20
CTATCAGGAAAGATATACGCAATTTATTCAAGAGATCTGCAATTCAATATCATATTCTACATTGAGTTTTTTATTGTCAAATAAAAAATAGATTAGAATAAATAAATAATAAGTTACTATTAATATACAAGGGACACCTCCCATTTTCTTCTGAATGCAACAGGGAAGGTGTACCAGCTCGATAATTAGGTAATTTTTAGCGGAAAAGCTATAGGATCTGAGGAGTTTCTTAACCAGATGGTTGAGGCTTTAGGTATTATTATAGATAGACATCCTAAAGGAAGACTTCTTAAAAGGGAAAGCTAAACCATTCTTAAAGCTTTCATTTCTTCGTGAGGAGTGAGGCGGACTCGTTGTCGAGGAACAGCCTGCAGTCGGGGTGGTTCTGGAGGATTGATGACGGACAGCTGTTCGTTACCTCGCCTTCTACCGCGCACTTAACCGCTTTTGCCTTCCTTCTGTCAGGGACTGAGACGATGAGCACACTGCTCTTCATTATTTGTTTGATGCTCATTGAAATTGCTCTCTTTGGCACCTCTTCAAGTGTTTTGAACCAGCCTTCACCTAGCTGTTGTTTCCTACAGTCAGAATCCAACTCGACTATAAGATAAGGATCTTCTGTTTCGAAATCAGCTGGCGGGTCATTAAAGGCGAGATGTCCGTTCTCTCCAATTCCAACAAAGGCGACATCAATAGTGCAACGTGAAATCAGTTCACCAAGTCTAAGACGCTCCGCCTCAATATCTTGGGCATCACCTTCGATAAAGAAGAAACCGGCAAGTGACGGCACATTGTCAACGAACCGTTCCTTGAGATATTTGCGGAAGCTTGCAGGATGTGTTTTCGGAATGCCAATGTATTCATCAAGGTGATAGGCTATTACTTTTGACCAATCGATATCTTTCATAGCTGTCAGGTGTTCGAGCATCTCAAACTGACTCGCACCGGTTGCGAGGATAATATTTACACGCCCTTTTTCCAGAATCTCGCGACGGATTGCATCGGCACCGCTCTCTGCCGCTACTGCTCCAAGTTCCTGCTTCGAATCAAGAATGTAAGTCTTCATACCTTCCTCCTGTTATTAATTAATAGTATACGGGCGCCATATCAAAGATAAAGCTAGGGGAATCATGGGTGTAATAGATAAAAACCAGCGTCAGCGATAATGCTCTCTCCTGTTATACTTGTAAAAGCTGGAGAGGTGGCTGCGATCACGAGTTGCGCGATTTCTTCCGCGGTAACATTTCTTTTGAGAGGAGAAGCCTCAGCTCGAGCGTTTCTCAAATCTAGATCAACTTCTTTGATATCAATTAGCCCAGGAACAATTGTAAGTATCCGGACTGTGGGTGCAAATGTATAGGCTAGGAATCTGGACATCTCCTTTACGCAAGCTTTCGCAAGACCGTATACACTGTGACTGTATTTCGTGCTGCTCGTTGCTGATATATTGATGATGACACCGCCCCCACTGGATTCCATACGTTTTGCCGCTTCAAGCGATAAAAAGAAGCATCCTTTGAAATGCGAATCTATCATTCTGTCGAACTCATTTTCATTCAAAACGTGGAAGTCTGTATGAATGGGAGGCGGGCCTCCTAGGTTTATCAAGATATCGATTCGTCCGAAATCACGCTCAATTTCAGGGAGAAGTCCAAACACCTGTGTCATGTCCAGCATATCGAAGGAGTATGCCTTTGACTTTTGTTTTTCACTGAGTTCCTTCTCGATTTTACGTGCATATGTTTCATTTTTATAATATGTGAACGCAACTTTCGCACCATGCCCATTTAGAATTTTACATACAACAGGACCACTCTCTGAAGAGCCTCCAATTACTAGAGCAGTTTTATCAGCAAGCACATTAGATTTGAACCAGGATTTCATTTATTTACTCCTTAATCTGATTTATCGCACGTGTACTAGAAGCGCACGTACCGGGCCTTGTTCAACTACGCAAATCGCGTGCTCCGCTCCAGCAGGAATTACCAACAGTGAGCCTTTTGCGAAAGAAATCTCATTCCCCGCGATCTTTGCTCTCCCCTTCCCTTCAATGATGTAAATATACTCGGTATCATTGTGAAACCCTGAGTAGTGCTCTTTTTCGTAGGAGATGAGAGAAAGAGAGAATTCCGCGGTAGAGTCAGCTGTTTGCTTATTCACTAAATCCACGAGAGAGCCCCACTCCTTAATCTTCCTCGGAAGACTTTCCGTGTCGATATGGAAAGATGTCATTTTGTCACGTTTTCCCATGTTGGCTACATGTTTCTTCATCTTCATAGCAACTCCTTTATCATCATGATTCTTTAGCATTGCATAAATTTTTCCAGTGATCATTTAGACTGTTTAGGATTGAATCACTCTCTTTTCCGTACCCGAACACTTCCCTCTGTTGATCCTGAATGAACCTTTCCCACGAATTCTTCATCAGTACCTCGTTGAGCGGCGAAGGGTGTCAGCTTGGTCTCGATTACCTTTCTTGCTTCGAGAAGTGTAACCCGGCTTACTCCCCATTTCTCGCAAAGTTTTTCGTGTGTCGGAAGCTGGTTTCCGGGCTTGAACTTCCCCTTAGTGATATTATTTTTTAATTTCTCTGCGATGAGTTTACTTAAGTTGACTCGGGCTACCTTATCCATGACAATTGTGTACTTCTTTGATTATTAGTTTTTTATCTTTCCAAGAGAACAGGACTAACGGTCCCTTATACCCAGGATAGAGTTGAGTCTTATGTTCCGCTCCCATGTATCTGGCTGGATTCAATGAAGCCAATACCAGCGCCTCTTCAATTGTGAAGCCCGCATGAACCGCAAGATATTCACATCCTTCGTTGAGGGTTTTTATAGCACCGCTCAATAAGTTTGTTCCTTCACTCTTTACCCAGAGGCCACCGTCTTTGAGGACGACCGTTAAATCATTTTTAGTATATTCGCCTTCGGGGAATCCAGAAAGATAGGCGAGATCAGAAACGAGAATCGATCTCTCTTTACCTTTCGCTCTAATGACCGCTCGTAATGTATAATACGGGATGTGATAACCGTCCGCTATAAAGCTAGCCCATAGATCGTCTAGAGAGAGCTGGGCCCAGATGATGTTGTGCTGACGGTGAATCATACTGGCACAGCCATTCACAAGGTGCGTCGCGAGATCGGCCCCGTTTGCTATCGCAGAACGAATTCTTTCGTATCCTGAGTTATGATGCACTAGAGCGGTCTTCACTCCCTCCAGTTTCAGTTTATGAATAAATTCAAGAGCACCTTCACGTTCGGGAGCGAGAGAGAAGAGACCTATATGTCCTCCGGCCGCTGCCTGCCATCGATCGAATTCTTCGGGATCGGGATCACGGACCCAACGTTTCATGTGAACCCCGCGATACCCATCTTCGGCTGAAATGTAATGCCCTTCGAGATGAATGCAGTGTACATTTTGAACAGCGTTTTCCTCAATCGCCGAGCGTAGTATATTTAAATTCCGTTCGACAATAACCGGATCCTGTGTAATTACCGTTGGACACCATCTTGTCACTCCTCGTCTTTCAAGTTCCCGTTCGATTTCAACGACCTGACTTACCGAAAGATCTTCTCCCGAGAGGTTGTGCCCGAGCATACCATTCACCTGAATATCAAAAAGCCCTGGTGTCAGCCATAGTTCTTCTACTGGTTCCGACGGAGCAGGTGCAGGGGAGAGATTGATGAGTCTGTCACAATCAATGGTAGCCGAGAAGTAACCAGTCCGAGCTGGAATTCTACAGTATGTGTGATTAACCATATTGCCTCCTTTTATCCTTTAATGGCCCCTCTGATAAGACCTGAAATAAGATACCGTGAAAAGAAAACCGTGAAAACCACAGCGGGCAGGATCGCGATGATTGATGCGGATGCCAGCTGGTTCCAGAAGATATGAAAGTCCCCAAAGAAGTCGGTGAGTCCAGGCGAGAGTGTCTTCGCAGCTTTTGTATTGGTAAAAACCACACCATATAGTAATTCATTCCATGAGAGCATGAAGGTGATGATTCCTACTGCCGTGAGAGCTGGAAGGAGCGATGGCATCACTACCCGGAAAAGAGCCGATGTACGCGTACATCCATCAATTTCTGCGGCATCTATCAGTTCATCGGGAAATTGTTCGAAAAAACTGGTGATGATCCAGATATTCAGAGGCAGTGTCAAATATATATATCCAAGCATAAGGATAAAAAGGGTGTTAATGAGATTGAACGCTCTCCCCATAACGTAGAATGGAACCAAAAGAGACGCAGGAGGAACGGCTCTGGTGAGTATAATAACAAGAAGCCAGATAGATTTACCTTTGATATTCATCTTGGCAAATGCATACCCTGCAAGAATCGCACAGAAAGTGGAGATAATCACGGTAGTCGATGCGACTATCACTGAATTCCTCAGATAGAAAGCGAAAGGTCGTTCCGTGAAGATTGTCACGAAGTTTTTCAAGGTCAGATCCCTAGGGAAGAAGGTCGGTGGAGACATATATACCTCTTTCGTATTTTTAAGTCCCGTGATCACAATCCAGTAGATCGGTCCGATAGACCAGACTATGATCAATGAAATGGTGAACAACAGGATGAGCCTATGAATCAATTCCTGGCGGTTAATCGAACCTTTCGACGTCAATATTTTCATATTGTTCCGTTGCTCCTTTTGAAGTCTCAGTAGTGCTTTATCCGGTGATAATATTTTTCATCAAACAACTTCCGGCTTCGTTCGATGCCTCCCTTGAGGTTTCCACTTTTACGCACCTCAGGCTTCATACCCAACGACAGCTGTTTTTCGACCACTCTTATCATTAGAGCGTTTGCAATGAAAACCATGGGATAGGTGGAACCTGGTCCGACGGGGACATCAACCCCTTCGATCTCCAGGAGCGCGTCCCCGGACGGCACATACGCATCTATAACAATATCCACAAGGTCATGCAGATTTTTATTCGAGGGGTGGCGCGACGGTATATTTTTCTCGACCCCATTTGCAAAGTCTCGTGACGTGATTCCTATAGTAAATATGCCGCGCTTTCTGCACTCAAGAGCCGTATCAATCGTAAGTGCGTTGATACCGTTCACATTTGCAATGATCAGTATGTCACCCTCCCGGACCCGGTAGTAATCCAGAACAAGAGGGGCGTATCCAGTCAGACGTTCTGTCTTCGGATGCCCCTCAAAATCACCTAGACCTGGAGGAAAAATCGGTGCGAACTGTGTGATTCCCCCTGCCCGCTTAAAGAGTTCCATGGCGACCATCATTGAATGCGCACCTGTTCCAATCACATACACGAGCCGGTCTTGCCCGATCCGTTTCACAATTTCATCTGCCGCCTGGTCGATGTTTCCCTGTTGCTCATCAACAATCCGGGTGAGTAGGGTAATTATTTTACCGAGGTACTCTTTTACATTATCCATAGTTAATTCTCCCCGTCTGGAATTTCTCTTTACGGCGTTGGGGAAAAAGCTCTTGACAGCACCAATTCCGCTGTATATAATATTTAGTAGTTGGTTATATTGTATAATAAATTATTTTAAGTTGCAAGGAACATTATGTCGCTGATACATAGCAGAAACAGAAGAAATGTAATTAGCGGATACCTTTTTCTATCACCAAGCATTATCATTTTGCTCGTGGTCGTTGTCTTCCCAATCCTCTATGTCATATTTTTTAGCTTCAGCAAATTTAATTACGGGCAGAGAACCGGATTCAATGGCTTGAACAATTACCTTACGATTCTTACAGACCCAAACTTCTATGTTTCGCTCAAAGCTACCGTTGTTTTCACACTTGGAAGTGTGGTAGGACAAGTCCTGCTCGCCATTGTTTTCGCAGTAGTTATCAATTCATTGAAAAAGGCAGAGGGAGGCATAAGACTTTTTGTCATCATGCCATACATGGTTTCCATGGTTGCTGTAGGTGTCACCTTTAGATGGATGCTCAACACCGAATTCGGTATTGTAAATTTTCTTCTTCTCTCTCTAGGTCTGATCAGGCAGCCAATCAATTTTCTTGGTGACCCCACATTAGCAATGGCCTCTCTAGTGACAGCCCATCTCTGGGCATCGGCACCTTTCGCAACCTTGATCATCCTTGCTGGAATCAAGTCGATATCCTCAGAGATATACGAATCCGCGGAAATTGACGGAGCTGGATTTTTCAGATGTTTCTTCTCAATAACTCTCCCGTTGATTCGCCAGCAGATTTTCATCGTGATGCTGATACAGACGATGTTCTCATTCAGACATTTTCCACTTCCCTATTCAATGACAGGAGGTGGTCCAGGAATGACTACGAAAATGCTTGCGGTATTACTTAAGGAGAAGATGTCATATCTTGATTACGGTTATAATTCAGGACTCTCGGTAATCATGTTGGTCATAACCTTGGTCATCGCCTGGTTCTATCTCGAGATCATGTCAAAATCGAAAATATAAGTAATCGGGACATGGAATTTTAAGAATTCGGACAAAGGAGAAAGTCCGAAGAGAACGTTAAAAACTAAGGAGGTAGCCTATGATATGAAAAGGAATTTTAAGAATTCGGACAAAGGAGAAAGTCCGAAGAGAATGTTAAAAACTAAGGAGGTATCGTATGAAAAGGTTTACAGTTATTTTTTTGGTTCTACTTTTTATAACCGGGTTTAATGTGTATGCAGCAGGACAATCTGAACAGAAGCCGGAAAAAATGGTTCTCATAAATGCTGGCTCTCTTTCAGGAGACCCGGGTATTGATATGATGCGAAAAGCCTGGGGCGAGGAAAACGGGATTCTTATTGAGGTGATTGAACAGGCTGAGACGCATTTGTTTGATAAGGAGCTTGCCATACTTTCTTCGGGGGACCCGAGCGTCGATATCATGGCGGCTAATGAGCGATGGGTACAGGACTGGGCTGCCGCAGGATGGCTCGAACCGCTTGATGATGTCCTGAGCGATATCGCACCGAAATATACTGCCGGTGCCGACATTCAACTGAAGTTCGATGGTCATTACTATGGTGCTCATGGCGGGAATATGGTCATGGTGATGTACTACCGGACAGATCTTCTCAAAGAGTTCGGAATGAGTGAACCACCAAGAACCTGGGACGAGATGATCAAGTTCGGTACGTGGGCAACGAGGGATCTCAACGGAGATGACATTATAGACCAGTGGGGTGTGGTACACGCGGGTGTTAATGTGACCCACTTCGGAGATGTTGTCTATACACTCATTCACCAGCTTGGAGGGAAAGTCTATCACGACAACAACATTACCGTGAACTCTCCTGAAGGGCGGAAAGCTCTGCAGGCAATAGTCGATCTCAGAAATAAAGACAAGATTTCTCCTCCTGGTGTGAACACCTATGGTTCTTCTGAATGTCTCCAGGCTCTCCAATCGGGTAGCGCAGCGATGGTGTTTTCATGGACCTGGATGGGAAAACTCCTGAACAGGGAAGACTCTGCGATCAAAGGAAAGTGGAGTTGGGCTCTGCTACCGGTTCTTCCAGGAGGGAAGCCCTCATCCATGATGATTACCACACCGCTCGTTCTCAACAAGGCGTCATTATACAAATCCTATGCGAAGGACTTCATTCACTACTACACGAGTTTCGAGGGACAGGTGAAGGAAGTAGTCTGGGAATTCGGTAATGTTTCATTGATTCCGAGTGTGTACGAGGAGGATATCGTGAAGAATCCTCCGCAGGCTGCACTTGACGCCGTGAACATGTCCAAGGAGCAGTGGACTGAGCTTCAAAGTAGAATTTTTGAAGCAGTCAATGTCGTCCAGCTTGAGCGGGCTCGAAAACAGGGAGAACTGGACCGTGCGCTCTGGGTTGAGTTGAATGCTGCATTGAGTGGTATTAAGAGTGTCGAAAAGGCGCTTGAAGATGCGGAAACACAAATGAAACGCATTAATCAAGGGTTGTAAAGGATCACGAGTGAGACTATCGCAACTGCGATAGTCTCACTTCAACTCCACTTTATAAATACAATAAGGAGGCCACAAATGAATATTGTTCAAGAATATTATGATCGTATTAATAAAATAATTCAGACTATTATAACCGAAGAACGTGAAAGCATTGAGAAGGCTTCGCAACAGGTCGCTCAGACGGTTTTGGACGACAAACTTTTCTATATATTTGGCACAGGAGCGCATTCAATAATGCCTGCGATGGAACTCTTTCTAAGAGCCGGCGGGTTATGCAATGTGCAGGGGATATTTCCTCCTGGCCTGACAGATTTTGACGGTTCTCCCAAGACTGAACGAATTACCGGTTTTGCATCACGAATATTCGATTGGTACGGTGTCAAGGGTGGCGACCTGCTCATTATTTGCAATGTGAATGGCATCAATCCAATGACGATCGATACGGCTCTCGAAGCGAAAAAACTTGGAATCAGGACTATTGGGGTGACTTCGGTTGAATTTGCGGAGCATGCGGAACCGAACATTCCAAACCGGCATGTATCCAATAAGAATCTACACGATCTAGTTGATCTGGTAGTGGATGCACATGTTCCTGTCGGAGATGCATTACTTGATATTCCTGGTATACCCGTGAAAGTTGGCGCTGGATCAACATATCCTATGATATTTATAGTAAATTCTATTGTGGTGAAAGCCATTGAGATTGTGGCACAGAATGGTGTAGAACCTCCTGTTATGCTTTCTGGAAATATTGCACGGGGAGAGCAGTACAATCAGAAATACCGTGACAAGTATAGAGGACGTATCCGCCACTTTGAGTAATGTACTAAGTCTACTAAATCAAGAGGTGACCATATGCTCTTCTCGTTTTTGACGCCTCTGATTTTTACCTTGCTGATTACTCCTGTGTGCAGTACTTAAAAGAAGCATTTGCCTGATACATAATAAGGAGTGGTGCGGAGAATTCAACCGCCCGCACAGTTACTCCACAAAGACTTAGCCTACCGTCTTGCTCCGGACCGGTAGGACCGTGGTGTTGCGCTACCCTCTCAAGGAATTTGGATATATAGCTGATTCGGATCAGCTAGTTTAGGAGCCTCTGCTCCGGTCATACCGCAACCAGTACTCGAACATAGATTCAGTTCCCC
>MAVP01000099.1 GCA_001751075.1 Desulfobacterales bacterium S7086C20
CGGATTGCCTTATCCATAATGCAAAGGTTTTAGGTGTGGATCTATCCCGTATCGAAAAGGTCGTGTTGAGTCATGGGCACTATGATCATACCGGCGGCCTGACATATCTTTGCAACTACGCTACTAGTCCTATTGTCTATGCCCATCCGGAGATCTTTAGAAAAAGATATGTAAAATCCGGTGACAATCTGCGGTATATAGGAATGGGAAAACGCACCCTTTACGAGGAACATGGGGCAAGATTTGTCTTAAGCGACAGATCTGTCGAAGTCATAAAAGGTGTCTACACCACCGGGTTTGAAGAGATGACCACCGATTTTGAAGAAGTGGACAAAGGCTTTGTCTACAAGACCGGAACGGAATACAAAAAAGATGATGTGCCCGATGACATGAGTTTGGTCCTTGATACAAGAAAGGGCTTGTTTGTCATCTTTGGTTGCGCTCATCGGGGTATTATCAATATCATTCGACAGGTGGAAAAGAAATTTGAAAAGAAAGTGTTCGGTTTTATTGGAGGAACACACTTAGGCCCCGCAAGCGAGATCCAGAAAAGGCGCACAATGGAGGAACTAAAAGGGATGAACTTAGAAGTCATCGGGCCTTTGCATTGTACCGGGGCATCCATGACGGCAAGATTTCGGGATGAATTTGACAATAAGATTGTTTCTAGTAATGCAGGCGAGGTAATTGAACTGGATTAGGAAAAAACAAAAAAAGAAAGGAAGTGCCAATATGGCCCAAAGAGATTCTATACCAGCTCCTAACTTCATCCGCAATATCATCGCCGAAGACTTGAAGGCAAACAAGAACGAGGGGCGGGTAATAACGCGATTCCCTCCAGAACCGAACGGCTATCTTCATATTGGACATGCAAAGTCTATCTGCCTTAACTTTAATCTCGCCGCTGAAAATGGGGGCACATGCCACCTGCGCTTCGATGATACCAATCCAAGCAAGGAAGAGATTGAATATATTGAGTCGATTAAGAAAGACGTGCAATGGCTGGGGTTTAACTGGGGTAAGCATCTTTACTATACATCCGATTATTTTGAAAAACTGTTTGACTATGCCGTACGGTTGATCAAAGACGGAAAGGCATATGTTGACAGCCTGAGTGCGGATGAGATCAGAAAATATCGTGGCACTTTGACTGAACCGGGAAAAGACAGCCCCTATCGCGGCCGTTCTTCAGGGGAAAACCTGGATCTTTTTGAGCGCATGCGTGCAGGAGAATATGAAGACGGCGCCCATGTACTCAGGGCAAAGATTGACATGGCATCACCTAATCTCAATATGCGAGATCCAACGATGTACCGTATCAGGCGAGCAGTACATCACAGGACTGGCGACAGGTGGTGCATCTATCCAATGTACGACTTTGCCCACTGTCTTTCAGATTCCATAGAAGGGATCACGCACTCTATCTGCACGCTGGAGTTTGAGGACAATCGCCCGTTGTATGATTGGTTCTTAGAAGAGTTGGGGGTTCATCATCCGCAGCAAATCGAGTTTGCTCGTCTCAATCTGACTCATACTGTTTTGAGCAAGAGAAAGCTCATAGAATTGGTTAAAGACCAACATGTAACCGGCTGGGATGATCCGCGGATGCCTACCATATCCGGGTTGCGTAGGCGTGGCTACACGCCCGAGGCTATAAGAGACTTTTGTGAACGAATCGGGGTTGCCAAAAGAGATAGTATGGTTGATGTGGCATTACTTGAACATTGCCTGCGTGAAAACTTAAACAAGAAATCCCCCCGTGTGATGGCTGTGCTGAACCCGCTCCGTGTGGTTATAGACAATTACCCTGAAGGCCAAGTGGAGGAATTAGAGGCAGAAAACAACCCGGAAGACCCGGACATGGGAACGAGGAAGGTTCCCTTTTCCCGGGAGCTTTATATCGAGCAGGAAGATTTTCGCGAAGACCCGCCGAAGAAATTTTTCCGCCTGGCGCCAGGACGCGAGGTCAGATTGAAACATGCCTACTATGTTACGTGTGTAAGTGTCATCAAGAACGAAAAAACAGGTGCGGTGACCGAACTCCACTGTACATACGACTCCGAAACGAGAGGTGGTTGGTCTAAAGATGGTCGCAAGGTCAAGGGGACATTACACTGGGTTTCGGCCGCTCATGCCCTAAAGGCCGAAGTTCGTTTGTATGATCACCTCTTTTTGAAGGAAAACCCAATCGAGGCAAAAGATGGCACAGATTTCAAGGCCGATCTTAACCCGGATTCACTTGAGACGCTAACAAGATGCCGGGTAGAACCGAGTCTGGCCGACGTACAACCGGCAAGCCGTTACCAGTTCTTAAGACAGGGCTATTTCTGTCTCGATTCCGCAGACTCATCGCCTGGTTTGCTTGTGTTTAATCGAACAGCGACGTTACGTGACACATGGGCGAAAATTCAAAAGGCGCAGGAGAAGGGCTAGGAGAAGTAAGCGACTCCAGGAGGCAAGTGTTTTTCGCGGGCAGATTCTCATAACTCCAGTTCCAACATATCCTCTGCCAGTACAAGAGGGCCTTCATACGATTTCCTGCATTGCGAAAAGATGTCTACAGCGTCACATTCAGGGTAAAAGTGGGTGAGTACCAGCTTTTTCACGTTGGCTTTTGTGGCAATCCTTCCGGCCAAAGAGGGTGTAAGGTGGCCGGAGACCTTTATTTCGTCGGGTAGTGCAGACTCACAGACCAGAAGGTCTGCATCCTTGGCCAATGTTACAAGGTTTTCACACACATCCGTATCTCCTGAATAGACAAAGGAACTGCCATCTGGTGCAGTAATCCGGTAGGCCAGGCTCTGGTCTGTGTGGTCCATGGGGAGACTATCTACCTCAAAGTTACTGCAATCAAGGTGATCACCGCCGTTGTTGTCAAGTTCTACAATATTCATAATTCCATCTTCAAGTTCTATCCATTCGCCATAGGCCAATTTCAATTTTTCGTAAAAGTCCGCAAACCCTTTGGCTGCCACAACAGTAAAGGGTTTTCGTCGCCTGTGACTTTCCGGATACTTTGTGGCAAACAAAAAGGGGACCAGCTCGCCGGTATGGTCCGGATGAAGATGGCTGTAAAAGATGTGTGATATCTTGTCGATCGTAACCCCAGCCCTTAGGAGGCCTCGCATTGTGCCGGCGCCGGAATCAAGAAGGAGGCGGGCGCTATCTATCTGAGCCAATACAGAGCAACTGCTTCGCTTTAAGGAGGGAACACAGGTGCCAGATCCTAGTATGGTTATTTTCATTGCTACATCAAACCCCTGGCTATCGCCAGCACTTTATACACTACTGCGCCGGCGATATAGGCAATGTCCTCAGTAGGAAGATATGATGAGACGGAGGCATCAAAATAGACGTTACCTTCGGGTGGAAATTCTTCATCCCCTTTCCAAAGAGAGAGAACTACCGGCACTCGAGGCAATGGAATAACCTTTAGGGCAATGTCTCCAGGCGTCTTTGCAATTTGTCCTATAGTTTGCGCCACCTGTTCCAAGATTGCTGGTGTTTGACCAATCGATCTTACAAGGGGTGTGATAGCCCGTTTCACGAAAGATGGGTAGTAAAATGGGCCTGAGGGTACTTCTCGGAAGGTAATCCACCTATTTTCCACTGGGACACCGGAAGATGTAATCAAATAGTGAAGTAGAAGTACCTGGTCGGGAAGTTTTATGGATACATCACCATTTTCAAAAGCAATGTTTCCATCGGAGATACTGAGACTGTATATATGCCCAAGATATGGAATTATGACCCGCCTTTGGTGAGTGTCGGCTCCCTCAACTGAAAGTCCCGTCATGGCACAGCATTTGTCTATGTCAAGTCTTGCCAGCGTATCAAGGGCGAGCGCGAGCGCCGCCTTGTAGTCTTGTTCAGTTGGCATGTGGTGGTTCCTTATTTGTTGAGAACTTACTTTCTTACAAGCTCTTCAAGTGCCCCGGCAATCTCCGGATAATGAAACGTAAATCGATGCTTTATGAGCTTTGCAGGCATTGCCCTTTGGCCTTCTAATAGGACAGAACCAAACTCTCCCAGTACAAGTCGCAACATGAACGCCGGCGTTTTTAAAAAAGATGGCCTTGATAGCGCTTTTCCAAGGGCCTGAGCTAATACTTTGTTTCGCACAGGGTTCGGTGTGCAAAGATTTACCGGGCCATGGATTTCCTTTTGGTCAAGGAAAAACAGAAAGGCGCTTGTCAGGTCTTCCATGTGAATCCATGGAAACCACTGATTGCCATTTCCGAGAGGCCCTCCAACAAACCTTTTGAATGCCGGGATCATTTTCCCGAGGGCTCCGCCGGTTTTGCCGAGAACAATCCCGAATCGGGTTATGATCACCCGGATACCTTTGTAAGCCGCCTTTTGGGCCTCATCTTCCCAGTCTACGCAAAGCCTTGCAAGAAAATCATTGCCGGCTTCAGCCTCTTCCGTAAGCTCCTCATCACCATGAAAACCGTAGTATCCTGCCGCGGAGGCACTGCAAAGGATGGTATTGTTTCCCTTGACCATGGCCTCCACCACATTTTGCGTTGTAAGGATCCTGCTATCATGGATAAGCTTCTTTGTCTTGTCATTCCAGCGCGTGAAGATAGAACTCCCTGCAAGATTGATAACCGCATCCTTATGGGCTATTTCCTCCTGCCATGTACCTTTGGTGGTGGTGTCGGCAGCTATATATTCTACTTCGTTGGGTGTATGAACCATGGAATTAGAATCCTTACCTACAACTGTAACTGAATGGCCTTTTTCAATAAAGCGGATTGAAAGCTGCGTTCCCACAAACCCCAGGCCCCCCGTGATAAGAATCCTCATCGTTGTCTCTTTCTCCTTCCCCACCCAATTGAGACTGCGAGATACATGGGTAAAGAATTTATTAGCATTGAATTTACGGTATTCTTGCGCTAAATTCACCTTTCGTCAAGACTGATGGACTCGTAAAAAAGTTATTTTGCGAATGACATTGCGCGATTCTGGATCCCAGAATCGTGCACGGAAGAGCAAAATCAGACTTTTTGCGAAACCGTCAAGACTGGACATTATAGTTATGACCAAGAAATATATACATCATTTTTTCTATTACTGGTTTCCTGTTATTATCTATTGTCTTGTTATCTTTATCCAATCTTCCTATCCAGTCCCCAAAGAGACCCCGGATTGGCCCTTCAAAGATAAAGTCCTTCACCTGGCAGGCTATTCTGTGTTGGGCGTATTGTTTCTGAGAGGATTTAGGAATTCAAGGCTTAAAAATCGCCATAAGCTGATAATCGTGATTAGCATCCTGTCTACAGGAATCTACGGATTAACAGATGAATGGCACCAATATTATGTCCCATTAAGGTCTGCCGAGGCATTGGACCTCTTGGCAGACTTTCTTGGCGGTACGTTTGGGGTATATTTTTACCACCGGATTTTGGAAAAGCACCCTGCAATTGGACATCTTTAACGATTTCGCAAAAAGTCGAAGAACGCCTTTTTACTCAGCGGAGGAGGGCTGCCCCTCCCCCGCCATTTGAAGTGAATTCAAATGGTTCCACCCCAACCCCAGGCCGGGGCTTAACCGCCCTCGGCCTGATGATGGACTTTTTACGAGTCCATCATCTTTGATATCCCCATATTGATCAGTTTGCGTGCCTTTCCCAACAGTCCTTCCGCTTTCTTCAAAAACACTCGACGTTGAGCAAAAAATGTCTTTATTTTCTAAAATAAACATGATAAAGGCAACCGAATTAGGGAATTTAAAACCATAAAAGGAGGATTTTCCTTGTATGAGCCATGAAATCGAAGACGTAGGCGGTGGCGGAATTCTGGCAAATAAGCCTTTGTGGATTGGTATAGGGGCTGCCATTTTTATCCTGGTCGGCTTTGTGTTGCCTACCCCTCAGAGTGTGGTTGACATTATAGAAAAATTCGGGTTTGCCGAAAAGATGATCGACTGGGAGATTGCCCATGACGTTCAAGGTGCTGCCAATAAGGCAATGATCGTCCTTGGGATCATCCCGATGGCAATTATCTATTTTGCTACTGAGGCCCTGCCGATTGGACTCACAGGTATCCTGATGCCGACGCTGGCCTATTTTCTCCATCTTCTCCCTCGTAGTATGATTGGGAAGACCTTTGCAGGCGATGCACCCATGTTCCTGCTCGGTGTCTTGGCGATGGGTGTGGCCGTTGTAGATGTTGGTTTGCACAAGCGGCTCGCCAGTTGGCTTCTTGGCTGGACCAAGGGATTTCTTGTGCCCATTTTTGTCTTGTGCATAAGCATGTCGGTTATTGGATCCTTTATCTCCGCACATGCCATGTGCGCTTTTATGACTCCGGTGATGGCGGCAGTCTATTTTGGCGCGGTATCGGCACAAAGTAAGGGAGGAAAGATCGAACATGACCCGGCACTTGCCAAATTCTTGATGTTTACCCTTTGCTTTTCTTTGAACGTCGGCGGAATCGGCTCCCCTGCCGCCGGAGGCCGTAACGTCATCATGATGGGGTTTTGGAGCGAGTATAATGTGCCGATGGACTTTTTTACATGGATGAAATACGGTTTTCCGCTGGTGCCGTTTTTAGGCCTAATGGTAGCTGTTTATATGTTGGTCTTTTTTGGCAGAAAGATAAAGACCAAGGACCTAACACCCGGGCTTGCAGCCATCAATGAAGAGACCAAAAAAATGGGCAAGATGACGTATGCGGAATACGTCACCTTTGGGATGCTTCTTTTGATCCTGCTCCTCTGGATTGTTGGCGGCGAAGAACTCGGCCTCGGAGGCCCTTCACTTCTTGCACTCCTGATCCCGGTCGTATTTAAGACAACAGCCTGGAAAAAGATCTTGGGCGGCATCTCCTGGGATGCCTGGTTCATGTACTGTGGCGCCTTAACCCTTGGCGCCCTTCTCAAAGAGAGTGGCGCAGCCATGTGGTTGGCAAGGTCATTTTTGGATATCCTTGGTTCTGTTGGTATGGATCAGGGCTTCGGCCTGTGGGTTGGCCTTTCCGGCCTTTCCGGTATAATGACAAACTTCATGTCCGATGCGGGTACCACCGCATTGCTCGGACCAATCGTAATCCCCATGGGTATTATGACCGGGGTTGCGGGAGAGCCTTGGGCAGTGGGACTGGCCGTGGCCTTTGCCACCTCGTTTGCACATTTTCTTATTGTCGGCACACCGAATAACGCCATTGTTTACGGTTTGGGTATTTATCCTGACACCGGCGAGAAAATGATCCATCCCATGGATTTTATAAAGTACGGCTTTGTCCTCTTTCTCCTTTCCATGGTTGTAGTCTGGGTCCTCGGATTTTTGGTTGTTTACAACATCGTTGGATTTCCTGAAGGCATACTTGAAACAGCCCAAGGCGTGTTGCAAGCGGGGGCTAGATAGCCCTTGAGATCATAACTTTACTGAGTTGAGGAGGATATCATGCCCCAGTGTAAGAAATGTGACAAGAAAGGCCTTTTCCTCAAGATCGAAGGTGATACAGGCCTTTGCCTTTCGTGCAACGAGAAGTTTGCCGGAGAGGGCAAGGTGCTGACCGAAAAGATCATAGAGGCAAAGAACAAGGTTAGTAGCGCCAAAGATCCCGAAGAAAAAGCCGGCGCATGCAAGGCTATCCAACAATATGGAAACGAGTTGCTGGCCCTGCACAAATCATATAACCTACAGCCGAGCCAAGAACTGTTGGATTTGATTGAAACCTATAAGAAAATGGCTTAGACTGTTTTCAAGGCAGAAGCCGTGATTCTTAAATGATGCCGGGCTTGTGCAAGTTAGGAGGAAATATGGAAAGAAAGAAGGTTAAGGATCTCGTAATTCCTATAAGTGATTATCCCCATCTTCCTTATTGGGGCACCCTGAGGGAGGCGATCATCCAACTCAGTGTAGCCTATGAAACCGGTCATCATACCGTGTTGGTTTTCGACGAGTCCTATAAGCTTGTGGGTATGCTCCTAGAAAGAGATGTTCTAAAGGGGCTTGAGCCCAAGTTTGCCCAGCACTACGAGGATGGGGTATCCATATTGTGGGATGAGTTGCTCGATAGTGGGCTGGAAAAACAGCTTGACCGGCCAATCAAGGAGTGTATGTCTGCGGTCAATGCTAAGGTAGATGCTGAAGATACGGTCTTAAAGGCCTCCCACATTATGGTGCATGACAATGTGTATCTTCTGCCGGTCATGGATGGGGATAAGCTCATAGGTGTGATACGGATGGGAGACGTGTTTCAGGAAATAACCGGAACCATACTAGAGACGTAATCCTTATCGTTTAAGGAAGGGTTTTCTCTCGTGATAGTCGTATGTTACAAAGCCCTGCCCGGTTAGTGGAGTGCGAGGACCAGGCAGGGCTTTTTGTTTGACTTTATTTTGTAACCCCCCACGCTTCTGGACATTATGACTACTTTACAACACAACACAACAAGTGACTTTAAACCCCGAGATTTCTTGGCGGGTTTTTTTCGTACAGCAAAGACTGTCTTGTTCTCCCCCCGACATTTCTATGATAGTGCGAAAAGCGATAAGGGTTTACAAGCCCCTTTTATCTTTCTGGCTTGTTGCGTATTGGTTCATACATTTTTTGTTGCCGTATCTTTGCAAAACACAACTGCGGTAACAATTAGTCTGTTTAATGGGTTAGTAATGCCCTTTGTCACAGCAGGACTTCTTTTTCTTGTCCTCACCAGGCTTTTCAAGACTTCGGGTACCTATGAACAAAGCTTCATGGTGGTTGCCTATTCAGCGGCAACTGCCCTGGTTTCCTGGATTCCGTTAGCGGGTTTCCTCGTTGAATGCTATCGGATCTACGTCATAGCCACGGGGCTCAGTTGCGTCTTTTCCGTCAGGATGTCACGTGCTGTGTTAGCCATTATCATTGTCATCGTAACATATATCGTTGCCTTTAGTATATTGGGTCAGGTCACAGGAAGTCATATAGCTTTCCAATAAGTTTGATGAAATTGCAAAAAATCAGATTTAGACGGTTTTGAAAAAAGTTCAAATTCAAGGCGTGCAAATTTTGTAATCATGAGGCGTACTTATCGTACGTTGAATGATTGCGAAATGC
>MAVP01000100.1 GCA_001751075.1 Desulfobacterales bacterium S7086C20
TTTGCGGAAAAGATAGATGAAGAAACAGTAGCAGAAATTTCAATAGGACTGTTGGAACTATTAGAGAATGCAACTTACTTTGGGGCCGAGAGGATTAGGATTCTTTAGTATTATCTATACTTCCACTCTGACTACCCCAGAATAGTGACGTTTTAATTTGGTATCCTTAAATCCTTTGCGATTACGGTTTCTGTGAAATTCGTTCCTAAAACCATCTTCCTCAGATTCAACATAAACACCCATACTTGCGCTCTGACCACCCCGTAATACGCATATATACCATTAGTAAGCATTACAGCTCTATGACTAACGCTTTCTGCTATTAGTTTTTTGGTCAGCCCTGCTCGCTGGAGATTATTATCACAATACGTAGTCGGTACTTGCAGGCATAAAGTTTACCGTCATTACATTGATTGGGATTCCAACTTTTCGTCAGGTCCCTTGTGCAAGCTTCTAAGCCATCCAGGCCGCCAGGCCGGCCAAAAGTCCCTTGACGCGGTTTTCGACATCCAGGAGATCATGCTCGTTGGGGCGTCCGCGAATATCTCCCAATCTCCCATTGATGTTAGGTTCCTCAATGTTGTGAAATTCGCCCACAATGTTCCATTCACACATTACCTGGCACCCTAAATGTCCCAGAAAGGAACTGAACCATTTTGTCAGAGGGATCGCCTCGTCTTCACCTATGTGAGTGCCGGAATAGGTGCAGAAGCTCACGGCAAATTTTCCCGGTCGGAGCGGGGCCGAGGGCTGTATCTTTTCTTTGTGATAGGCCCTGAGCTTTTTCATTACAAAATCTCTCATGGTATTGGTGGGACCCCAGGCTATGACCGGAGAACCCAGGAACAGAAGATCGTAATCGTAAAGGTCAAGTTCGGTATCCTCGGCTACTTTAATTAGTTCGGCCTGAACCCCTCCCTCGACCAGGGCGCTGTGGATCCGTTTCGCTACCTTTTCCGTGTTACCGCCAAGAGAATCATACAAAATAAGTGCCTTCATATTTTACCTCCAAGCCCAAAAGGGCCTCCTATTTCTGTCTGAATAGTTCTAAGAGCATTGACCGGGCATCATCGCTACCGGGATCAATTTTGAGAGCTTTTCTCACTGTGTCGAGGGCTTCCATAAATTCGCCGTCTTTGAAAAACGCCCTGGCAAGACCGAGGTAGGCCTCCAGGTTGTCCGGTAGCACTTTAACTGCTTCCTTGAACGAGGATAATGCCTCCATTATTTTTCCATCTGAAAGCAACTGAGTTCCAAAGGCAATCAGGGTTCTGCCCAGTTCTCTTGTGGCCTCAGCAGATTGAGGTTTCAGCTTAAGGCCTTCCCTGAGATCATCAATCGCTCCCTGATAATTACCTTTCTTAAACTCGGAAAGCGCTTTACCGAAAAAGGCCTTGAAAAGATCATTGCCGATTTCCTTTGTGGTCTCTTCAGGAGACATCCTGAATGCCTTCCAAAGTGGAGGAATCGCGTCGGCCCATTTCTCTAAATTCAGATAGGATCTTCCCATGTACATGTAGGCACGGGCAAACTCCTGGTCAATCTCAGTGGCTTTTTTAAAATAGGGTAGTGCATTTTCATATTGGCCATCGTTGTACAGTGCCAGTCCCTTTTCAAATTCACTCTGGGCATTTGGTCCCATTGGTAGTCCTGCACAGGAAATTAGGAACAGTGCAAGGATGGTAAGCGCCAAGCAGTTAACGGTTTTCATGAATTTCCTCCTGATTGTTTGCATGGTTCATGCTGAGTTAAAGCGTTGCCGATCTGTTCTTTAAAAAAAATGCCATACTGCAGAATCCGGGTTACTATATTATATCTGATATCCATGTCCATTATTGTAAGAAGTCCATAAGGATTTTGTTAAATGATTCCGCCTGTTCCAGATTGCAGAGATGAGCGGCTGAAGGGATTATATTCAACTGTGAATCCGGAATGCGGGCATGGATGGCCTCCGAGGCTTCTACCGGCGTGCCGGGATCTTCTTCACCCACGATGATCAGCGTAGGGATAGGGATTTCCGAGAGCCGTTCCAAATAATCAAGGCGCCGGATTGCCTCGCTGCAACCTATATATCCCGTTACAGGCGTTTCCAGAATCTGGTCCGTTATGCGGCGGACCTCCGGAGGATACTTGCTGAGAAATGACTGTGTGAACCAGCGCTGGAGGATTTCCTTGACCATCGGTTGCATCCCCTGATTTTTTGCGGCGCTGATACGTTCTTCCCATAAGGGCTGAACATCCTCCGGCATGATCGCGGCGGTATCACACAGGACGAGACTCTGAAGACGGTCGGCGTGATTCAGGGCAACATTCTGGCCGATCATTCCTCCCATGGAAATACCGACCCAGTGAAATCTATCGATGCCCAAAGCGTCAAGCAGCCCCATGGCATCATCCGCAAGCTGGTCCAGCGTGTAGGCGCCATCCGGGGCGTCGCTATGGCCGTGACCGCGAGTGTCGTAACGGAGCACCCGAAAACCCGGTTCCAGGACCGCCATTTGCAGATACCACATATCCAGATTCGTGCACAAGGAATGGCTCATTATAACCACCGGCCCATCCTCATTGCCGGACAGTTCGTAGTTTATGTTCAGGCCGTTGATTTCGATTTTCATTATCCCACCTCCTTATGGAAAATACAGGACGGGTGAATGAGATGCGTTTATGGGGGAAGTCTTTACAGGAAGAGGAGTATAGGATTTTGTCCCTTTGTGTGTCAAGTTCAACCGGGATACATCAAGCCTCAACGCCTCCACCCTGGTGTTTCGGCGCTTTGCACTTGCAAAAGTCGTCTGGTAGGACTAAAAATATTCGAGTGCAGGCAGGGTTGGTTTTATTGAATATTCTGACCCTAACGTTGCAAAAGTCGAGGATGCCGTAGATCCAAGGCGCCAAGGGTGAAGCTGTAGTACTTTACCGCGAATCCTTTGCAACCCGCCAGAGGCGGCCAGGCTCCGGAGATGGGGTATCCTCGGCTTTCCCGACCTGTTGGGTCGTAGCTGAAAGCGAAGCCTAAAGGGTTAACCCACCGTACTTCTGGCGGGTAAATGAAATGGCAACTTTTCACTGGTTTCATGATACCACTTGCGGTGAATCCCAAAATGCAAGTTGAAAAGGTGCAAAAAGTCTATGATTATTGGTTTTAAACCCATTTTGACATTTTATTTATGCAACTAAAGGGTTGAGGTCAATGACACATATGACATCTAAATCATCCGTATTTGAAAAGACCTATGGCGACTACTTAGGTCAGGTTGCTAAGATAGATTTCGATTCCCTATCAAAAAGACTCAATGTAAAAGTTGAAGAGGGCACATTTAAAATTCCTATGTTTGGAATACCGTACAGGATTTCCAGCAGGGGCATCACGGACCCGTCCGGAAAAAGGCCGTCTTTCGACATATGCGTTATTTTATGCAAATATCTTCTTTTGTGCCCGGATACCTATCCGACAGCGGATGAGTGGGTATCCTTCAGGGACCTTAGGGACGCAGGTCCCTTAACAACATATTTTTCAAATGATGTGGAACGTGCGATTGCCAACGAATTTTCAGGAAGACTTGATGACCTCAAAAAATCGAGCAAAGCACTGGGAGGATATGTGCCGGCTATTGAGCTTTCGTATGATCTGGCCGTACAGTTGGATTCTCTTCCACGGGTTCCTGTGCTTTTGACATATAACGATGCTGACGATGAATTCCCGGCCAAATGCTCCGTGCTTTTCGAAAAGCGCGTTGAAAAGTATCTGGATGCGGAATGCATCGCCATGGTTGGAGCGTTTGTATTTACCTCTCTGAGAAACGCCGGCGATTGATTCAATAAATACGCATAGTGTAAGAATCATTTTATCCGGAAGATATTTCCAAAGAAGGGCATGCGTAAGTATTTCTGATATCTGTCCGTGTTTACATGTTTTTCTTGCTTAGGTAGGAGCCGATAGCATTTCGTAAAACATCTATAGTTCCACCCACAAAAGTCATCCCCTTTGCCTCTCTCAAGTAACGTTCCATAGGGAATTCCTTTGAATAACCGTAGCCTCCAAATATGTCCAACGCCGTGTTGGCAATCTTTATAGCCCCCTCACTTGAAAAAATTCTTGCGGCCGAAGATGTGAATTGATCCGGGAAACCGTTTAGTTTTGTATCTTTTGCAGCCGAATAAACAAGATGCTTCATGGCCTCTAAAGTGATGGCCATATCCGCAAGTTTCCATTGAAGCCCCTGGAAAGCAATTAACGGTTTTCCGGAGATGGTCCTCAATTTTGAATATTTTAGAGCTTCTTCAAATGCCGCTCCTGCGATCCCCAATGAAATACTGGCAAGTCCCACTCTTGTACCATTAAATAATGTTAACATTTTCCTTAAGGATCCAGGTCCTTTGAGTAACAGGTTTTCTTTGGGAACCCGGCAGTCTTGAAAGACCAATTCAGTAGAACCCAGCCCCCTTAAACCAAGGAAATTTTCACTCTTTCCTACCGAAAACCCCTTTGTTTCTTTTTCTAAAAGCAAGCATCCTATTGAATTATCATCATCAAAACGCAGGTAAACCAGGTGAACATGGGCAATTGAACCCATGGTTATCATTGTTTTGGTTCCATTAACCACGTAATATGATCCTTCGACTCTTGCCAAGGTTCTCAACTCGGTTAAGTTGGATCCAACTTCAGGTTCTGTTTGAGCCATAGAAAAAAGGGCCTTTCCCGAGACTAAAGCAGGCAATAATTTTCTTTTCACTTCTTCCCCACTATATAACATGACGAAAAGGGGTGAGGCATTGAGCTGGACATGGAGATTCACTGCCGTACTTGCATCCGCCTTTGCTATCTGCTCCAGAACAATTACTGCGTCAAGAAGACCCCTGCCTGATCCCCCATATTTTTTGGGTATCCTCAGCCCAAGCAAGCCCAGTTCAGCAAATTTCTTCATGTTTTCCAGAGGGTACTGCTTATTCTCATCCCACTTTCTGGCCTGAGGCATGATTTGGCTTTTGACAAATCGAGAGGTGCATTGCTTTAGCAGTTCCTCAACATTCGACCGCAGCATTATTTTCTCCTTAATACGTTTATCTCTGTCGAAGCTTCTCGGTCAACAAGGGAACGACCTCGTGGAGGTCACCCAAAATACCCCAGTCGGCGACTTTAAAGATGGGGGCCATGGGATCCTTGTTGATAGCGACGATGTATCTGGAACCAAGGATTCCGGCCCTGTGTTGAATAGCCCCGGATATGCCACACGCAAAGTAGAACTCCGGCCTGACGGTTTGACCCGTTTGGCCAATCTGCCGATCAACCGGGACCCAGCCCTCTTCCACCGCTACTCTGGTGCCCCCTACTTCGCCGCCTAAGGCAAGAGCCAAAGACTCTAATCTCTTCATCCCTTCCAGTGAACCCACGCCTCTTCCGCCGGTTACGATCACTTTAGCCTGATTTAAGTGTACCTTCTGTGTTCCTTCGTCAACAATCTCCAGTATCTTGGTCAGGATTTCTTCTTCTGTGAGGCTAACCGGTTTTACTATTTTTCGAGGGTCACGGGTGACCTGTCTCTTAACTTGTTGCATGACTCCCGGCCTCACCGTTGCCATCTGGGGGCGTGAATAGCGATTAACAATAGTGGCCATGAGATTTCCGCCAAATGCAGGCCTGGTTTGTAGGAGGTCTCCATGTTCAGGATCTATTGTCAGTTCAGTACAATCAGCGGTTAGCCCCACTCCCAGACGGCGGGAAAGCCGAGGCGCCAGATCACGGCCTGTATGGGTCGCACCTATCAAGAATATGTTTGGCTCGTGTTCCTTTACCAACTGACTGATAATAGAGGTGTAAGCGATAGTTCTGTAATGTTGCAAGGAAGGGTGTATTGCCACGTAAATATTATCTGCTCCGAATTCTGCAAGCGGGTCTATCAAGTCATCGACTACATCTCCCAGAACGACTGCTGACAACTCTTGATTCAACTTCCTGGACAGAATCTGCCCGATCCCCAATAACTCAAGTGTGACCGGATTTAGAGCACCGTTCCTTTGTTCGGCAAAAACCCAAATACCCTTTCTGTCGCTAAAATCAGGGACGATCTTCTCTTTGGCGTCCGTCAAAATAGCCTTTTCTTTACATGATGCCAGGCATGCGGCGCACTCGATGCAACGGTCGTTAATGCCGGCCTTGGTATCTATAATCTCTACTGCTCCATAGGGGCATATTTTGACACAAATACCACAACCGTTGCATAGTTCCTGTTGGATCCATATGGACATTGTGATCTCCAGCTTCTTAGAGATATAACCTATATCAGTTTATTTTCTTCAAGTATCTTCATGAAATCCTTCACCGTTTTTTCGGCGGTGCCCTCCAGGATTTCTCCCCGTCTTTCAAACTTCGGTGAAAATGTATTGATGACATTGGTCAAGGAACCCTGAAGCCCTACCTGACTGGCCTTGACCCCGAGGTCGGCCGCGTTCCAGGTCTCAATGGGTGCTTTTTCCCGGCAGGCATTGATCAGCCAATCGAACCTGGGAAACCTCGGTTCATTTAATTGTCTCATAACGGTAATCAGCGCAGGCAAAGGGCATTCAATCCTTTCGTACCCTTTATCTGTCATACATTTTACCACTATTTTTTTGTCTGTGGCCTCTTCAATATCCTTTACATATGTGATCTGTGGAATATTCAAGTATTCTGCTAATTGGGGTCCTACCTGGGCCGTGTCCCCGTCTATGGCCTGATGTCCACAGATTATAAGATCGCAGTCGCCGATTTTCTCAACAGCGCGCCCCAGGGTAAAAGACGTCGCCCAGGTGTCCGCCCCGGCAAAATAGTTATCCATAAGGAGAATCCCTTTATCTATACCCAAACCCAGGGCTTCGGAAATGGCGTCAATTGCCTGTGGAGGTCCCATACAGATGCCCGTCACACTGCCACCCAGTTTTTCTCTTATCTGCAAGGCCGCCTCTATTGCATGGCGATCATCAGGATTAATGATGCTTTCCACTCCTTCTCTGATTAGGTTTCCGGTCTTTGGGTCAATTCTTATCTCGGCGGTGTCCGGGACCTGTTTAATCGTTACTACAATTTGCATTGGGAACTCTCCGTTAATGGTTTTCTGTCTTGAGTAGCAAGATGAAAAACAGGTTCACTCAGGCTCATTGTCATTCAAGCGGATTGATGATTTTTTAATAAGTTCTTATTAATGAAGTTAATTATTTCAGAAGTGGTTGACCCGGAAGGAAAAACACCTTTTACACCCAAGTCCTCCAAGCCTTTAAGGTCTTCCTGCGGGATAATGCCTCCCGCGATTACTGAGATGTTCTCGGCCCCACTTTTCTTGAGATCCTCCAATAGATCTGAAAGGGCTTCCAGGTGAATGCCGCTCATACTGCTGATCCCTATTATATCCACATCTTCCTGGATGGCGGTCTCCACAACCTGATCGGGCGTTAGATTGAGACCCAGATAAACGACTTCCATCCCGGCGTCCTGCAATGCCCTTGACACGATAAGCGCTCCTAATTCGTGTCCATCCAGTCCGATACTACCAATCAGGATACGGGGCTTCCTCTTTGTTTCCAATGTATCTCTCCTATTTTCATCAAAAATACCCTAATCAATGTTGTTGCTGAAATGGGTTCTAAATATACCCATAGCTTCCTCGAGTGTTACTCTCGCCTTTGCTGATTTTATCAAGGCGGGCATGACATTGTCTCCAGCCTCCGTAACTTCTCTTAACCTGCTCAATGCGTCCTTGACCTTAGAGATATCCCGTCCTTTCTTAAATTCACGCAACATCCTGATTTTTATTTTTGAAAATTTTGGATCAGCACGGAATATGGGAGGAGAAACAGCCTCCTCTTCCCTATACTTGTTTAAACCGATCATCGTGACCTCGCCGCTCTCGATTTCTTTCTGTCGTTTAAGTGCACCTTCATTAACCTGGTTAAGAAGTACCCCATTCTTTATTCCTGAAATGAGTCCATCAAGTACGGTACCGTCATTACTCATCTGTTCAACTCTTTCGATATAGCTATAAGCCTCCTGCTCTATCTTCCTTGTAAGCCACTCTATGCAGTGAGATCCTCCAAGGGGGTCAACCGTGTTACATACGCCGCTCTCTTCGGCTATGATCTGCTGCGTCCTTATGGATAACGTTTGAGCCTCTTCAGAGGGTATGCCGAGCGCTTCATCGTAGCAAGGGATCCCGAGAGCCTGTACTCCTCCCAACACAGCCGCCAGGCCCTGTATAGTGCCGCGGATAAGATTAACCAGAGGTTGCTGGGCTGTATAGTCACTGGTTAGGGTCAGACAATAAACTCGAAATAACATGGACTTCGGATTTGATGCGCCAAATCTTTCCTTCATTATGTTTGCCCACATCCTTCTCGCGGCCCTGAATTTTGCAATTTCTTCCAGGAAATCAATACCACCGGACATAAAAAAAGAAATCCTTGGAGCAAACCTGTCACATTCCAACCCACGTTGGACACCAGCCTGGATGTAGGCAATTGCAGTTGCCAACGTGAGCCCGAGTTCCTGTATTGAGTTCAGGCCCGCAGGATGATATGAGAAACCAGATAGGGAAATAGGGTTCCATAGTGGCATCTCATTTGTACAGTACTCCAGGATGTCCATACATAACCTCAGTTCCCCTTCAATTGGCAGCAGTTCGATTCTTTCAGCCAAATAAGATTGAAAGGGATCATTTTTTCCGCTACCTTTTAGTTTGGCGGGTGAATAACCAAGCTCTTCTGCCGCGGCAACATACATGGCGAGGAGAATAGCCGGAGAACCATGAATAACCATATTCGTGAACCCCTTATCCATTGGAAAGCCCTTCATAAGAGCAATCATATCCTCAATGTGGTCGACAGGAAGTCCCACCGTTCCCACCTGATATTTTGCCTTGGGGCTATCCGAATCGTAGCCATAATTAGTGGGCATATCAAAGAGCAGTGTTGTA
>MAVP01000101.1 GCA_001751075.1 Desulfobacterales bacterium S7086C20
TAACTACTCATGCCCTCGGCGCATGTCGTGGCGTGCTAATTAAAAATGACGTTTTGCAATGGTTTCAAAGGTTGGAGGTATGACCACATTAACTGACAGGCTGATTTATATTGCCGGCCCTCTGAAGCTGCAAAATGCATTGATGGCCTTTTTTTTAGAGCGGGAAACAGGTGCGAAGTGCCTTGCTGTAGAAAAATTTCATGTTATTCAGGGGATAGATGATGTAAATACCACCCGGCCGAACCTGTGCCTTTGGGACTGCTTGAGAAATGATCTGGAAAGCTGTTTATTGGAGTTTGAATCGAATTGTAAAGAGATTTTGAATCATAGCCCTGTAGCCTTCTTTAACGTATCTCCAGGCCTTGGTATTGAGGCAGAATTTATGTCCCGGGGAGTGCAAGGTTTTTTTTATGAACATGACCACTTAGAACAGTTTCCAAAAGGTATTTGTGCTATTTTTAACAAAGAATTATGGTTTTCCAGGAAAATTATGACCGAAGTTATGTTGAAAGGTAACAATCATCGTAATTTTTCGACAAGGCATGAAACAGACCTTACCTACAGAGAGATAGAGATACTCGCAATGGTAGCCGGAGGGGCCTCAAACAAGATGATTGCCGAAAAACTTTACATCAGCCTCCATACGGTTAAAACCCATCTCTACAATATCTTTAAAAAAATCAATGTTACCAACCGTCTCAGGGCAGCGCTATGGGCAACCAGAAACCTGTCGTATCGTAAATTAACACATGAAAAATACGACTCAAAACCATACTAATAATTACCGAGCCCCTAATATAAAAATCAAAGAAACGGTATTGCGGTCGGATTCTGAAGGGATGGCCGTCTGTTTCTATAAAAATTACAAGATTACACCAGCTTAAACCTGTCTCATTTTTTTCCTAATACCAAAGTATTAGGCATTATCATCAAAAAAATAAGAACAATTTCATACTTTTCACCTATTGTTTTTATATCATAAAATGGCCTAAATAAAGTATACTGCAAATAAAATATTAAACAGCAGGATCTCTATCTTTACTAACCAGAGTAGTAATCTGGAAACCAAAGTCCAATATGAAAGGGGGTGAATTAATTGAAAAATAAGATCGTTGTTAAGGTTGGTTTAGTCTTTTGTGTGTTGGCATTTTTGGGAATATTTTTTGCCCGGCCGTCTCCGGCTTCGTTGGTTTTTACAGACCTGGTTTTTGAGGGAGATGTCCAATTCGACCTCAATGGTATGTACTATGTTTACGGAATAGGGTATCCGCTTAATGTCCTTGGTCACTTGGAAGTTTCTGACAATGACGATAAACTGGGGGATTTATCTTTGAATGGCCAGAAAAATTATCCTGGTGGAGAGTGGGACGGAACATACTTCGGTCATTGGGCATTTGACCCTGTTGATCCTATGGGATATTGCTGCGATTACGAAATAGGAATCCTTCCGGATCTTTCGCAGTTTCAAGAGCAGGGTCAGGACATGCTCGGATTTACTCTGAAGGGTTTCAATGAGGTATTGGGTATACTGGAGGAATTGCCGGAAATAGTAGGATTGCTTGAAGGTAAGGGCTTTGAAGGGAGCCCAATACCGATTGGTAGTACCTTGCTTTTGCTGGGAAGTGGTTTGCTTGGTATCGTGGGGCTCCGCAGAAAGAGAATTGGTTGATGGGTAAGAAGTGAAGGGCTAAATTAATAGAAAAGGAGGTAAGAGAACATGAGAAAAACAGGCATGTTTGTAGGGGCGCTTCTGGTGTCAGTGTTGGTGGCGTTTGCTGGGTGGGCGCAGGATGTCAGCCTTAATCCTTCCTATGCCCAGAGGAATACCAGTGGGAAGGTTAGAATGCACATTGAGATGACGGGTGCGACTGATCTCTTGAGCATGGGAATAAAGGTTACATTTCCTCCGGACAAGTTACAGGTAGAAAGTGCTATCAAAAATACAGATGTATGGAAATTTGAGCCACTTGAGCCCGACCCTAAAGCCTATCTTCCTGAGGTAAAAATCAATAACACCAATGGAGTTGTTAAAATGATTGGTGGAAGACTCACGGGTGTTTCTGGAGATGTGCTCTTGGGCTGGATAGTGTTCCAGTGTAGTGATACCAACACTGGTGAGGCAAATGTTACCGTGGAACTGGCCAATCCTTCTCCCTATGACAACTTTGTCGGGGAGAAACCTGCCCCGGAGCAAGATCCCCCAGTGTACGACGACCAGATGAATCTCACCGGTGCCACCATCTGCATTGTGGCAGAAAATGCATGTGAAGGAGATTTTGATGGAATTGGTGCGGTAACCATGCCATATTCTTTGGTTTTCCGAGCTGCCTTTCCTTCTACTTTTGGAGATCCAAATTACAATCCTGCTTGCGATTTCAATGCCGATGGTGCGGTAACCATGCCGGATTCTTTGGTTTTCCGAGCTGATTTCCCACGAACTGATTGTCCTGAATGCCCGTAATGCGATTAATAAATAAAGAGGGAGGAAACTAGAAATGAAAAGAAAAATATGTTTTTTATTGTTACTATTAATGAGTTTAAGTCTAATAGGATCACAAGTTAGGGCTGCTACTGTGTTCCTCGAACCTCATGGTGATCTGCCAACCCTTTATGGTTTTGAACTAACAGTTGATCCGACAGAATTATTCCTACTAGATGTATATATTTCTGTGCCAGAAGCACAGGAACACGCTGGTTTCTATGGTGCAGGGTTTTATATAGGTTTTGACGGGGGTGTAATTCGTGCGGATGCAGCTAACGTAGCGGATCCACCTTTTGACTCTGGCTGGTCGGTTATAGACATAGGTAGTGATTATGTTATGTATCAGGCGATGATGAGTACGGAGGAAAAAAATTACTATGGAGACATCTTGATGGGAACCATTCAATTCTCGCCAATAGCAATGGGAACATCAATGATAACAAGCCGTGACTATTCTGATTTTCCTGATTTTGTATATTTTGATGGGGGTACCTTTGATGATGAAGTCACTTTTTGTGGCGGTACCGTCAACGTCGTCCCCATCCCCGGCACGGTGCTTCTTTTTGGCTCCGGGCTTCTTGGCCTGATGGGTATTGGCAGGAGACGTATGAAGAAATCGTAGTTGTAGGAAGCCAGAGGGTTAAAGATTCGAGAATACATCTCGGCGGGGCCCCCGAAAAACGGAGGCCCTCGCCGTTTGTAAAACTGGGGTCAACACAGCCGGGAAAACAGCCGCTGTTTTAAGGCTCAAAGGTGGGGGGGTATTTGCCTATAAGATGGTAATGTAAACGATCAAATGTAATCTTCACAATATAACCTGTTTATTTACTTATATTGTTTCGCCTCCTTCCAATACGAAAAATAATCTTGGTGTTTTCCCGTAAGATTTGCAAATCGGCTTTTGAAAATTGTGCCCCCCTCCCCCTATGGTTTTCTGCATTCATCGATCTGTCATCTCTGCAAGAAATCAACACCCCCGGAAGCGGGTCCATGCATTTCAAATTATTTGTATTTCTTCGGCGTTCAGCTCAGTAAAATAGTTGGAGGTGTAGCTATGGTTAGAAACAGACTTTTGTTGGGAATTGTGTTGTTACTTACGATGTTGTTTTTCAGCCTGCAAACAGCATACGCAGATGAAATGATTTTCAGTGAAGACTTTGAGGACGGTTGGGGTGAGTGGTATGCAGATTATGGTGTCTGGGAGGTAGGAATTCTCTCTGACCCACCGGGGCCCCACGGTGGTACGCAATGTGCCGGTACCGTGCTGAATGGAAATTATCCCGATCATGCTGATAGTCGGCTCATATCTGCCTACCCGCATCTGCCTGGATTGTATCTTAGTCGGGACAGTAAGGATGAAGAGATTCACCTGCGTTTCTGGCATTGGTTCTCCTTTACAACTGGTGATTACGGTAAAGTGCAGATATCGGTCCGAGACGAGGCCACAGGAGAGTGGTCGGCCTGGGAGGACATTAGTAGTTCTATAGGCGGTTACAGTTCTTCTGTTTGGTCACCGAAAGATATTGATATCACCGCTTATGAGAATAAATGGGTAAGGTTTGCCTTTTATCATATTGCTGATGGTCGTTATACTGCTGCCGGCTGGCATATTGACGATATTCAATTCCCCGGCATTTCTCCAGTCATTGATAGTATTTCTTTTACCAGGTACATTCCGCCGCTCCTCTGTAGTACCTCAACGATTACTGTCTCTGCTCACGATCCTTGTGAGGGTAATTTGACTTATAACTGGGATGCTCAGGATGGCGGAGAAATCATTGGAACAGGCGCAGAAGTAGAGTTTGTGCCCCCGGGTACACGATTCGATCCTTACCCTGTAAGAGTATCCGTAACATCTGATCTGACCCATATCTGCTCCCCCATTAAAGTCATAAAAATCTACACAGAAGTTGCTTACGACCATGATGAAGATGGCGATATAGATGGAAGCGATTTGGCTGACTTTGCAGCAGACTATGATAGCGAAGTGGACGATCTTGCAAGGTTTGCAGAAGAATTTGGTATGGTTGCTTGCCAGTAAATAAAGGCACTGTTGGTCAGGTTGCCCGCAAGGACTGACGCAACCGATAGGCCGCAATGTTGGAGCGCTGGCGGGGTTACCTGAAATGCCAGGTAACTCGCTCCGCTCGCAACCTTGACCCACGTTTTCTACTTGACCAACCTACCTTTACTAAAAGGCGGAATAATACAGGAATTTCCTTTTTGTCAACTTTAGTTCATTTTAGGCACTTTAGCTTACTCAAACTCGGGGAGGTGCAAGATGAAAAAATCATTATCAAGGCTTTTCTTTGTGGCTGTTTTTCTGATGATGGCCACGGAGGCATGGGCGGTCAATGGCGGTGTTGTAAAATGGAGTCAGCCGCCTGACATGGAATTTGGGGTAAACATCCAATCGACAGAGGTGGAACCCATTGTTGCTGATGATTGGAAGTGCAGGGATCCACGGCCGGTAACGGATGTGCACTTCTGGGGCTCGTACATTGGATGGGAAATAGACAAGCCAGAGCCCCAGTTGCCTCCACCCGGAGTTGCAGCCTTCAAGATCCGTATCTATAAAGATGTCCCTGTGGGTCCCAACGACCCATACAGTCACCCTGGAGAGCTTCTCTATGAGCAGAAAATACTGACTTTCAAAGAGGAGTATGTAGACTCAATTCCGCACCGTAATGAAACCTTTGAACATAAATTCTACTACAGCCTTGATCTTCCCGAACCATTCGAACAGAAAGAGGGCACAATCTACTGGATCTCCATTGCTGCCATTATGCCGGATGATAGTCAATATCCCTGGGGATGGGAAACTTCTACGCGACACTGGAATGACAATGCCTGCCGATATTGGCTTCAGAGTATCTACTGGGGAGAAATTATACCTGGTATGCTTCCTGACTGGTATCCCCACAGGAGGGTTGACATGGCCTTTGAACTGACCGTACCCTTTGAGCCTCCCCCGCCACTTGAACCCATCAAATGGCAGCAAAGGCCGGATATGGTCCGAGGTGTCAATATTAAATCCGACCCTAATGAACAAGCAACGGTAGCAGATGACTGTTTCTGCCTGGACGGCAGCCCCGTTTCTGATCTCCACTTCTGGGGTTCATATCCGGGTTGGGGAGAGCAGAACCCAGAGCCGCCTGCGATGCGTCCACCAGGTGTAGAAAAGTTCAGAATCCAGATATATTCAGACGCCCCTGCTCCTGCGGGTACTCCACAGGAATTCAGCCGTCCCGATAAACTCCTTTATGAGGTCTGGGTTGATAAATTTGCTGAAACCTACGTAGACTCTATACCCTTACCATGGAAAGTATACGAACATAAATACAGGTATGACCTGGACCTTCCTCGCATCTTCTGGCAAAAGCGAGGGAAGACCTACTGGCTGAACATCTCTGCCGTGCCGAAAAATCTTGAATATGCCTGGGGCTGGGAAAGCTCCATGGACAGGTGGAATGATTTTGCCGTTCAGGGCAGGTATATAGATCCGGACAACCGGTGGTGGGAGATTATCAAGCATCCTTGGACAGAAGACCCTATTGATATGTCCTTTGTACTTACAACCTGCAAAGGGCCGATAAAATGGTTACAACTTCCTGATATGGCAAATGGCTTCAATATTATTTCACGCCCACCAGATTCATCGACCATACCTCCTGCAATGGTTGTGGCCGATGACTGGCTTTGCACAAACGGGAAGCCCATCACCGAAGTACACTTCTGGGGGTCTTATTTGAACCGCGAGGGAGAACACTGGGAGCAATACAATTCCGGGCCACCCGCCCTCCCGCCAAGTCCTGGCGTTGAGGGATTCAAGCTGAGTTTCCACAAAGACATACCAGCCGGAGTTGATCCGAAAATGCCATGGAGCCATCCTGGAACATTGATCCGAGACGTTTGGGTTAATGAATTCCAAGAACGCTATTGGGATTCAGTTCCTCACACAGGTCCTGATGGCAGTATTTGGTGGGAGCATAAGTTCTACTACATTGTTCACCTGAAAGAACAACCATTCCTACAAGAAAAAGGAAAGGTCTACTGGCTAGATATCGGGGCAAAACCACGGGAAGGAAGCAACTGGTACTGGGGTTGGGAAACATCAAAAGATCACTGGAACGATAATGCGGTTAGGGGCGATGGCAATTGGTGGAAGGAGCTCGGTCACTCACCCAGCGATTTCGAAGACTTGATCTTGGGTACCACATATAACGTTGGAGATTCCTTTACTACTTCTGGCACCCTGATAAGTGTGAAGAAGTTCCAATGGAGTAATGGGGATTGGACTGACGCTGGGCACACCACCGTCGAGAATGGCGGCAGAGCCGGGGGCTCAGGTAACGAGATGAATGTCAATAATGTCAACCTGGACTTCGATCTTGGCCTTCCCGTTACAGGGCTTTCGCTCCTCTTTGGTGAATATGGCGGCAACCTCAACATTCAAATCAACAGCGTGTTCAAGAACTTCGAAAATTTTTCTGAGATCAACGGAGAAATCATCGACGGTGTTTATGTCACTGTTGTTAACGGTTTTGGTAACGCTATGGGAAGCCTCCACCTAACCGGCTTGATCCAGCAATTCGCCATCGGCGGACAGGAGCTGTGGATCGACGATGTCAAATATGGAAGAGTCGATATGGCCTTCCTGCTCATCACCCCCGATGACACACCTTATTGCAAGAGCGATTTCGTTCGTGATGGCGACGTGGATAAAAATGATCTGGCCACTTTTGCAGCTGACTATGGCCGCACCGATTGCTACTGCACCGGTGATTGCGAAGGCGACTTTAACTACGACGGTGATGTGGACGGGTCTGATCTTGCAGGCTTTGCGGCCGAGTATAGCCAAGAAAATTGCCCATGCGCATTGCCTGTGAATTCGCATTAGTAGCAATCCTGAGGGCGGCCCTTTGTGGCCGCCCTATCATGAAGTGAACTCTGCAGCCTCGTTAGACTGACCGCCTGAGAACCGGTGATGGTGGCATTGCGTTTGCCGAACTTGTGCAGGAATGGTGAAGACCGGAACGGACGGTAAAGGAACAGTCAAAGGCAACCGTACGGAACGTCTGGGTCAGAGAGGCGGCACAATGAGAAGGATGCGTGTGCCCGCTCTCTACTCGATTTAAACTCAACAGAGCTTGTAGGTCGGTTTGCGACCAGCGGGAGATACCTGACAATACCCTGAATGATATCCAATGTTAGAACTTACAATGACAAGAGGCAAACTATGAAACACAAAATGTTGGTTAAGTATTTTAATTTTTTGGTGTTGTTTACTTTGGTGTTACTGGCATTTTCCAGCGCTGCTCTGGCATATACGGAGCACTCTGGTGGAACAATCAATTCCGAGACATGGGGGCCGGGTACGCACTATGTCAGTAGCACTGTTACCGTAAACTATAATCAGGTCTTGACAATCATACCTGGGGCTGTGGTCAAGTTTGCGCCCAATACCCAACTGACCGTCCATGGTACCCTTAATGCACAGGGAACAGGGTGGGAAAAGAATAACCGCATCGTTTTCACTTCTATGGAGGACGACTCGTGTATGGATGACGAGACGTGCGGGGAAATCATCCCTAACTCAGATAGTGTTCCCCTTAAGGGTGATTGGCGCGGAATTTACTTGAATGGTTCCAGTTTCTATGACGGCATTGGCGAGTTTGACTATTGCCTGATCCGGTACGGGGGAAACAGCGCCGGCGGTGCAAATGCCAATGTGCATTTCTACTCTTCCGATTCAGGCCATTTCATCAACAGCATCAGTGAATACAGCGCCATGGATGGCGTGTGGATTGCTAACTGCTCCCCGGTGATTACCAACAGCGAGTTCATTGATGGCGACGGTTTTGTAGACGAGAACGATCTTGCCGTATTTGCAGCAGAGTTTGGACGTACTGATTGCCCGATTTGTCCGTAATCTGCGTCGTAAAGTGACCACGCATGTTGGTTGCGTTGAGCAACGGAACTGTTGGGTGATGATGTATAGTATGTGAATGTTAAATATTGAGGATAATTCGGATCACAATTGGATGCAGTCAAACAAACAAGATCAAGTGACAAACACTTAATATTTAAGAATGTGACCCTATTTCTCTCATTGTACTGCGGACGGTTATACAGCATTCAAACTGTTGAGTGACCTCGGCAGTGAAAATGTCGCAAGCATCCAGAGATATTCTGCGGAAAAGGGCGCTTTT
>MAVP01000102.1 GCA_001751075.1 Desulfobacterales bacterium S7086C20
ACTCACTTTGGCATCAAGAGCAATCAGGGCCGGTGCGGTATCAGAGCTGTTAATGGCATGACAGCGTTCTGACCCTTTTATGGCATGACACTGCCTGCCCCCCAGTTTATTACAGACTTCTTTGGAATCCCTCCACAGTTTTGATTTGTTGTAGTACCAGCATCTGGTATCAAGGCAGATGTTCCCACCGATAGATGCCATGTTTCGTATATGCTTTGAGGCTACCGATTTAACTGCGAGGCTCAATGCAGGGAATTCTTCGGCAAGGGAAGGTTTTGAAGCGAGATCCGAGAGGGTGACACATGCACCTATGCTGGTATTGCCTTTGTCATCTGATGAGATGCTGCACAGGTCGGGTATGGATTTTATGCCAATCACTACCTCGGGGCGTACCACCCTGTATTTCATGTTTATAAGAAGGTCGGTTCCGCCGGCAAGTACCCTGGCGTTCTTACCAGATTTTTCAAGGGCATCGAGCCCTTCTTCCAGTGTAGCTGGTTTTACATATTCAAAATGCGGAAGTCTCACTTTATTGTCTCCTTTTTGTTTTTGAACATTTCACTTGAACCCTTGACTTCTTGGATCCTCGAATCCTATCCCTAGGATTTCCAACTTAATCTACATATCAATATAGCCTTAAAAATACAAGCTAAATTGTCGGTTTTTTTCCCTTGAAATTTTTCCATGTATTCTGTGGCTTTATGAAATCCGCATTCCCCAATTTTACCCCGTGAAATTCGGAGAATATTTCACTGGGGACGAAATCCAATATTCCACTAGACTCCTTGAATCCTTGCATCCTGTGCAGGTAGACAGGAACCTTTTAAAACCATATTATTAGCCATGTAAATATATTGACATTCCATCAAAATCAAGTATATTTATTCTGTGAGGAAAAAATCGGATTTTGAATGGAATCAGGAAAAGGATAGAGTAAATCAAGAAAAATACGGTGTTCCGTTTGCATTAACCCAGTTGGCTTTTGCAGATCCTAACCGTATAATGCTTGAAGATCTAAGTCACAGTGGAGTAGAAAAAAGGTTTTATTGTGTAGGAAAGGTTGCAGAAGAGATTTTAACGGTGCGTTTTACGTATCGAAACAAAAAAATTAGGATTATAGGAGCAGGATACTGGAGGAAAGTAAAAAGGATCTATGAAAAAGAAAATAAAATACACTAACGGACCAATGGGGAAAGTGAGGGTAATCAAGGATTTTTTACCTTCGCCTGAAGAACTTGCTTTCAAAGAGGAGACTGTCAAAGTTACCATTTCATTGAGTAAAGCCAGTATTGAATTTTTTAAAAAAGAAGCCAAACAGCATAAAACCCAATACCAAAAAATGATCAGACGGCTTCTAGATGAATACATAGCTCATCAAACGTAAATCTGCAACCTACATCTATACCCTCCCATACGCATTCCGCAATTTTACCCCGTGAAATTCGGAGAATATTTCACTGGGGCCGAAATTGTCTCTTGAAACTCCTTGTTTTATATCACTTTATAATGTATGATGTTTTTTGAAAATGTTTGAAAAAGAATAATTAAATGAAACACCTTTCCGGAGGTTTCCAATGAAATAGATTATACACATAATCCCACTTATGTTATGAATGGAAGGTTACTATGATATCTTTGGGTTGTTTTAGGAACTACATTTTTCCCTCTTCCCCTTTCGCGATGAAAGCACATGGAAATTATTTTACAATGGGGCCTTGATGTAATTCGCATCATCCAACAGGTTCAAAACCCGCTGCTCAACAGTATCTTTCTTGCTATTACCAGCCTGGGTAGCAGTATGTCCTTTTTGTTAGTGCTGCCTCTTCTATTCTGGTGTGTGGACTATAATTTGGGGGTGCGTTTGACCGTATTGTGTTGTCTATCTGCCTTTTGTAATTTTTCTCTCAAAGATTTTTTTTCCCAATCCCGCCCATTTGAGCTTGACCCTGGTGTTGCTATTGGAACTGCCAGAGGATACGGCTTACCCAGTGGTCACGCCCAGGGATCCCTCGTGTTGTGGGGCAGCATAGCTGTCTGGGCCAAGAAAAATTGGTGTTGGCTGTTAGCTATTATTGTAGTGGCACTCATTGGTTTCTCGCGTGTCTACCTGGGCGTTCACTTTCCAACTGACGTGCTGGCCGGATGGGCAATGGGTATTGTTTTTCTCGCCTTCTATCTCGTTCTCCAGCCAAAGATTGAAAGCTGGATAACCAGTCAGATACTCAGTGTTCAGATACTATTGTCGCTGGTAGTACCACTTGGGATGCTGCTCATGCATTTCACCAGTGTTATGGTTTATCAACTGGGGATGATGGTTGGGGTTGGTGTTGGGGCGGCATTGAAAGTTAGATATTTGCCTCTTTCCGTACGTGTAAGTGGGTGGAGGGGCTTTGTACGTTATATAATCGGTATCACCTTCATGTTGGGACTCTTTGGTATGCTCAGAAGCGCGTATCCCATTCAGCACACAGCGAGCGATATTGCTATAAGATTTCTGCTCTCTGTGGTCAATGGTGTGTGGATGAGTCTGGGAGCGCTATGGTTGTTTCGTTTACTGAGGTTATAAAGAAAAGAATTAATGTTGAGAAGGACGTGAAAAAAGTGGTAAAAGGAACATAGTTCTGTTAATTGATCAACCTAAACACAAGCAAATGGGAGTATTTACATGGCTGCTTATCTTTTGGCAAGAGTAGAAGTAACCGATTGGGATCGTTATAAGGAATATACAAAAAAGACTCCTGGAGCAATCGCAAAGTATGGTGGAAAGTTCATTGTTCGCGCAGGGGATATGGTGACTTTGGAAGGACCTGAGGAGACACGAAGGGTGGTCCTTATTGAGTTCCCGTCTTTTGAAAAGGCTAAGGAGTTTTACTATTCACACGAGTACCAGGAGGCGAAGAAGCTCCGAGCAGGTGCAGCCACAGGGCAGTTTTTGGCAATTGATGGAGTCGACTGAGTTTGACAGATCAGTTGAAAGGAACGTAGTTCCGTTCCATTATGAATGGAAGGTTGATAATCACGTCTATTAATTGTTAGGAGGGTGGGATCATGAAAGTTTATCTGATAATTGATATAAAGATTAGGGATAATGAAAAATTTAGTGAATATCTAGAAAAGGCCAAACCTATCGTTGAGTCTTTTGGGGGACACTATCTAGTGAGAAAAGGGAAAATAACTCCGATGTCTGAAGCCTGGGAACCGGAGAGAATCGTAATAATTGCATTTAAAGATAAAGAATCATTAAGAGAGTGCTTTGCCTCAGAAAGATATCTTAACATTAAACATTTGAGAGAAGAATCAATCGATTTTAATTCTATAATGATAGAAGAAAACGAATAGGGAGGAGCGATATGCGAATCTTCATTACCTATTGTGTAGATTGAGACTATCTTCCGGAGGCCACCAGTCTGGCGGCTGCACTATCCGAAGAGTTCGGCACCGAGCCGGAGTTGTTCCCAGGTAGCGATGGCATCTTCGATGTCGTTGCAAATGGGAATCTCGTTTTCTCAAAGCACGAGGTTGGCCGCTTTCCCGATCACGGAGAAATTATTGAGATGCTTCGGGGTCGCAAAAGGAAACATTAGCACTTTCGTGCTTCCTTTGTTGTTTGCTCTTAAACCCCAGTGCTTTGCACAGGGTCGCAAAAGAAAACTATAGGCACTTCGTGCCTACTTTGTTTCACCCGTTCCGGGTAAAACAAAACCACCCCCTTTGGGTGTGGTCGTTTGCTACACGGCCTTTGGCCGTATAACAAAGCCGCCCGTTTCACGGGTGGTAGTTTACCGGCAGGTGCCGAGAAAGCCCCGCCTTGCTTGCCCGGTTAAATGCGAAGCATATTTAACTAGGGTAGACGGGGATGAATTGGCACAATTCATAAATAATCAAATTTAAACTCCGGGATGCCCCGCGCTGTGCGAGGGTAGCATCACTTAAGTAGGGTGCGCGGGGAGTATCACATTCACTAATTGTGAGGTTTCAAAGGAGGCAAAATGAAGAAAATGAAGTCTGACCTTACCAATCATGAACGTAAGTACGAACTTTTTTCGTTTCCGGACGAGTCACTCTATCTGAACGTGATCTGTGGCGGCACCGCGACGTACAGTGTCACTGTGAGATTATCGGATGAGGAGATCATGAAATATCGTGATAAGGGCCCCCATTTTCTCGATGACTTGGCCCATCAAATCGCCAAGGTTTACGAAAGCGGTAAGGACCGCATCGCGAAGAAGTAGTGCCCAAACAAGGCGGATAATGAGGAGTCAGATCTCCGTTTGACTCTTATAGCTGTTATATGAGAGTGACATAATTCCGTTATCGATGGAAGGTTAATAACTGTGCGTTTCACTCAAGGTTTTCTGTGCCTTGCTACGACGCCTACTGCAAAAATTGGGTTTAATAACTATTTATAATGTACTCTGTATTCCTCCTTCAAGCTTCTCAAAAAAAACTCCTGTTACATTCTACCCTATATATGATAGTATCTTTCAAAATCTGGTGATTTCCTTTCAAAAACAGGAAGGATAGGGGATTGCTATTTATCTGATTAAAATATTAGAAATGCCGTCTGACGGGGTAAGGTGCAGGTATGATCAGTGTAGAAAATCTCACCAAGAACTTCGGGAGTCAGTTGCTCTTTGAAGGGGTGAACTTTAGGGTTAATCCCCGCGAACGGGTCGGACTTGTGGGACGAAACGGTCACGGGAAGACGACGCTCTTCCGCATCATAGTGGGTGAAGAGCATCCTGATACAGGCACCATCACCATTCCTAAGCACTACCGTATTGGCTACGTTCGCCAGCATCTTGAGTTCAGCGAGAGTACGGTACTGAAAGAGGCAATGAGAGGAATCCCTGAAGAAAAGCAGGGACACCACTGGGAGGTTGAAAAGACGCTCGCGGGACTCGGTTTTTCCACTGAGGATATGAAACGGCATCCCGGGGAATTTTCAGGAGGATTTCAGGTACGTCTGAATCTGGTCAAAGCACTTGCCTCCGAACCCGATCTTTTGCTACTGGATGAGCCCACCAACTACCTGGATATAACCTCCATCCGCTGGATCGAGCGATTTCTGCTCAGCTGGCCTCATGAGCTGATGCTCATCACCCACGACAGGAGTTTGATGGATAAACTCGCTACCCACATCCTCGGAATCCATCGCCGAAAGGTACGCAAGATGGCCGGAGATACCGGGAAGTTCTATGCACAGATCGCCCAGGACGAGGAGGTATACGAGAAAACACGCATCAACGATGAACGCCGCCGCAAAGAGATTGATCTTTTCATAAGCAAGTTTAGGGCAAAGGCGAGGCTTGTAAATCTGGTGCAATCAAGGATCAAACTCCTGGAGAAGACGAAAATACGAGAAAAGCTTGAGAAGATTAAGACACTCGACTTTTGGTTCCGCAGCAAACCCTATCGCGGGAAGTATGTCTTGAACGCCCGGAACATTTCCTTTTCATATGATCCTGAGACACCGCTCATCAGGAATGTGACTGTCACCGTCGGTGCGGGCGAACGCGTATGCGTAATAGGAAGGAATGGTAAAGGAAAAACGACTCTCCTCAAGCTTCTGGCAGGGGAATTATCCTCTCAAAGCGGCACCGTTACCTGCAGCCCCGGTGTCACAAAAGGATTCTTTGAGCAAACCAACGTTAAGAGCCTGGTCGACAGCAGAACGGTAGAGGAGGAAATCAACGCTTCGCACTCAGATGTTGGCAGGCAGATGGCACGTAATATTTGTGGTGCCATGATGTTTGAAGGTGATGACGCCCTGAAGAAGATCAGTGTGCTTTCAGGCGGAGAGAAGAATAGGGTAATGCTGGGTAAGCTTCTGGTGACGCCCGTTAATCTGCTGCTTCTCGACGAGGTAACAAACCATCTTGATATGGAGTCGTGCGATGCACTGCTCGCTGCGATTGACAACTTCGAGGGTTCTGTCGTGATGGTTACCCATAACGAGATGTTTCTCCATGCGCTCGCAGAACGGCTTATTGTGTTTCAGGATGAACGGGTAGAGGTGTTCGAGGGAAGCTACCAGCGGTTTCTGGAAAAAGGGGGATGGGGAGATGAAGACATGATCGCCAAACCTGTCGGGAAAGATGACAGAGATAAAAAAACCACTAAAAAAGAAATAAGGCGCAGGCGCTCTGAAATTATAACCGAACGGGCAAAGGTTTTAAACCCGCTCGAGAAACGTATTGCTAAGCTGGAGCACGCTATTGAAACTCACGAAAACAAACTCGCTGAACTCAATACAGCAATGCAGGAGGCATCACAGGCACAGAGCGGCCCAAAGATATTGGAACTTTCACAATCCATTCATAACTGCCGGTCAACCATTGACAAGTTCTTTGATGAACTGGAGGAACTTACCAGTACATTTGAGGAACAAAAAGCCATGTTTGAAAAGAAGCTAGAGGGGGATTAGGAATAAGGTGTGTTACTTATTCCTTATTATGATAGAATGACTTTATACGTTTTCTTGCTGGTACTGATCTCGGCTTTTTCTCATGCCGTTGTACTAGTCAAAATATCTATTTGATGACAATTAGAAAGGGGGAGATATGAGAAAGAAAACATCAAAGAAGTCTAAAAGTAAAGGTGGGTGGAGGGGAAAGATACTCCAGGTTGATCTATCAAATTCAAGAGTATGGGATGAAGAACTTTCTGATGAGCTCATTAATAATTATGTGGGTGGGGCGGGTATTAATGCTAAACTGTTCTACGATATTATGCGTGATAATCCCCAGATGGATCCACTTTCACCGGAAAACCCCCTTATTTTTGGAATGGGACCTGTAGTGGGGACAACCTTTCCCTGTGCCGCCCGCTTTACCGTTACTTCTAAAAGTCCCTTAACCGGCGTCTTTGGAGACTCAAACGGGGGAGGGTTTTTTCCGGCGAGGCTGAAGCAGGTAGGCTATGACCATGTTGTAATAAGAGGAAAGGCCGAGAGACCTGTCGCACTTCTTATCGAAAAAGGAAAAAACACAAAGCTGGTTGATGCAAGCGAGATGTGGGGACTTGACACCTACGCCACAGATGAGTTCATTCATGAAAAGTATGGTGATTGTGAAACCGCCCGCATCGGACCTGCCGGGGAAAATATGGTCAGGTATGCCAGCATCCATTCCGGGACAAAAAGGACTGGGTCAAATGGCAGGGCAGGGATGGGATGTGTGATGGGCTCCAAAAAGCTGAAAGCCATTATTGTTAAGGGTACTGGCAGGGTACCTGTGGCAGATAAAAAGAAGTTAGACCCGCTGATAAAAAAATATCAGGATATATGGACAAACGGTCAGGCGTCTGTTGCCCAGAAGGAATACGGCAGCTTGATACTGATAGCCCAGCTTAGCGATGAGGCACACATAAAGAATGACCAGGAGAAGATGACCGCTGAACAGCTGGAGAACTACGATATTGATGATTTTGTAAAGAAATATAAGTCAGGTCAGACAGCGTGCTATCGATGCCCTATTGCCTGTTCCCAGAAGTGGAAGATTCCGGAAGGGCAGTACAAGGGAGAGGAAGGAGACAAGGTTGAGTATGGTCATTATTATCACCTGGGGCCACTGCTGGGTATCTTTGATTATCCTTCCATGCTTCACCTGGCTGATTTGACCAATCGTATGGGAATGGACTGCATCCAGTTTGGATGGAATATGGCCATGGTGATGGAGTGTTACCAAAGAGGAATTTTAAGCACGGAGGAATCAGATGGCATTAAGCTTGACTGGGGAGATGTTGAAATGGTCGCTGACATAATGACGAAGGTGGCTAAAAGAGAGGGATTTGGTAACATCCTGGCTGAGAGCATGCCGGGGTTGATCTCCAAGCTGAGTCCTGAAGCCGAGCCCTATGGGAATCACTCCAAGGGAATGTCATTTATTTACAGCTGTACGTCGGCTCTGGCCATGAGTGTCGCTTCATCAGTGGCAACCCGGGGAGGCGACCATTTGAAAGGTCATCCTTTTTCAGGGATTATCGGCCTTCAAGATATGCTTGAGAGGATCTTTGGAAAGGACATTCCCGGTGAGATCATAGAGCATGCAAGTCCGGTGGCCAAAGGCCGGGTTGTGTGGTGGCATGAGAACTACAAGATGTTACTTGACTGTTTGGGCGTCTGTTTTATCCCTGTTATATCTACCACTGTTTTTGCTGACCCCCTTATATTATTTGAGGAGCTGGGTGAAATTTACCAGGCGGTGACAGGTGGGGATGTGGGAAAGCTCTTCAAATCAACTGAGAGGGCATACCAGGTTGAGAAGAGCTATAATGCCCTGTTGGGGATTACAAAAAAGGATGACGTGAGGCACGGAACCAAACGGGGAAAAGAAGACCCCATTGATCTTCCGGGCATGCGGGGTGAATACTACCATTATCGGGGATGCTCCAGTGATGGATTGCCTACCCGCAAGAGGCTTGAGGAGGTTGGCCTTACAGAGGTAATTGAAGATCTTGCCAAAAAAGGAAAGCTTGCCGAAGATAAATGCCCTGCGATTGAGGAGCTTTTGCCTAAAGCATAAGAGAGAGGGGAGTAAGGAGCAGCCCACATAGAAAAAAGGGATGTAGGTACTTAGACTTCCTACAAACTCCATTTTTTCTATATAAACCTCTACCAGGTGGATTTATGGGATATAGAGATGTTCTTCAACTCTTTCTAGGGGATTTTTC
>MAVP01000103.1 GCA_001751075.1 Desulfobacterales bacterium S7086C20
GATATTCCTGGATTTGATCGTTTGTTAGTGTATCTGGAGATTTGTTGTAGTACTTGGCTAATCCTTTAACAGCGTTTACGTAATTCCTTTTGGTGGTAGGGGAAAATCTTTGAAGAGTCATGTAGTTGTTAAATTGGTTTCTAAGATCAGTCGACATGATGATACCTCCTTTATAAATGGTTAATAAGAAACAAAAACATCCATCTAATTAAGAGGTATTGTATTCGATTGATGATTAAATAAGGGAAAAATATTTGACGGCGGGGTTGATAAAAATATGCCTCGTTGATCTTGTCAAAATTCCGCGCAGCGGTTCAGTTCTATGTATATTCTTTACCTTGAGGAAATGAAAATCTGATCATCTAACCGTCTTATTCTATCTTTTCCCAGTTGTGATCACTGCTATCTTGGTCAGTATTTTAACACTCCAAAACGATGGGATATCCAGACGATACCCCCACCCAAATGTATGATGTCAGTGTCTGTTTTCGTGGCAAGATATGTCAGGTCTTAAAAGGCATGATTTCTATAGTATATTATTCTCATATCATAAAAATTGACGAAGCTGTTCATGTAGCAGTGATCGCAGTTTTTCACAGCGATACGGCCTATACAAGATGTTGCGGTGTCGTTAATGATTACTTCTTATATCGTTGATACGTGAAAGCTGGTTGTAACTCAAGAATAGGATAATTATTGTTAAGTTCCATTGCGGTCGAAATGATATCAGGAAAGGGTTAACTTCTATTGAAAAAAATTTATCTACGAACTTAAAAACTTAGGGGCTCTGTCCACACGCGCGCATGAAGAGTTTGCGTCTTATTTCGACACTTATTAGAATGGTGCACCTATTGGGGACTCGTCAGTGATGATCATACGTTCTTTATCGCTTGTGTATGGAGCATGGTGTGAAGCGCCATCGTATAGGCAGGTGTTCCGCGTTGAGATGACTTTTCTTGGTCTAGGCTCTGGAAATTGTTCGTGCCACGGAACCTTGCTGATCACAGTTTCACTGGATCGGAGCTTGACCCCAGATGGCCCGTGCAGCGGCTCTCCGACCATTGCCAACACATGCGTATAGCCTATTACTTCTATAAACTCGTGTACTGCACCGGCGGGAATGTATATGAAAGATCCTGCTCCCAGTTCATAGTCCACTCCTTCTACACACCAGACAACTCCACCCTGTAGGACAAGGAAGAGCGAATCAAAATCGTGGTAATGGAGTTTCATATCGGGGGGAACCCCCCTCCCCGGCATGACGCTTTGTATCATGACACCAAATTCCATCAGATCTTTGATCATGCCTGTTGGCCCATTAATTTTTGACGTTATCCACTGATATTGCTCATCATTGAATCTGCATATCTTGGGAGCGTCTTCCCATTTGAATGCAACTACACCTTTTTTCTCTGCCGCGTCCATATCATTTAACCGCCTTTCTGCGTATATCATGCTGCAAGTTCAAATACAGCATTTATGATTTTTACAATACATATCTACCACAAGAGGGAGTGCTTGATGTGGCCAGGTAAAAGTAAAAAGAAAAAATGGAAAATCGTCTAAACTTTTTCACTAAAATAGATTATTAAAAAAAAACATACTTCAATAAAAAAGTTTAATTTGTCAAGTAGTTTTTGGTTCCCCAAATCCACCATCTAATCTATAAACACTGCCGATTATTTTTACTCCTACCATTGTCAAAAGGTTTGTATGGGACTGCGCGGGTATCTATACTCATAAGTGCCACATCCACGCCCGGTAAGGTGCACAAACTTTGGCACAACGTAGTATTAGCGCCAACTACATCTAACAAAATAATTCCAAAAAATTAATTGGAAATTATGGGAAATTACTGCAAATGATTTGATATTCTCAATGGGTCTGCCTTTTTGTGTTTTGATGATAGTATTCTCATATCACAGGTTTGGGTGAGGCTGTGCTTTCTAAGATATATCTCAACCTGAAGACAAATCCAATTTTGACTATATCACAAGGTTTTGATGATTAAATTAAATTACGGAAAATCACCCCTAGCATTTGAATCATCAAGCAAGGAGAACGTTTCTCAAGGTAATGATTAGGAACCATAATCGTAAGTATTTTATGAGTGGGCCAGTGCTTGATTAGCAGAAAGTGAAAACTGAGCTTAAAGCCTTTATTTCTTATCGGATTCTTGAATTTAGGAAAATTTTAACTGCCCAGTTCTGAAGAACTCCTCAGAAGATTTACTAATGAGGTATCAAGATACACTTACGCATTAAATTAGAATGGAACAGCCTGACAATGATCCTGTGAAACAACCAGGTATACGTGTTGTCCCACATGGAGTTGCTGATCCGGATCGGTCTTCACCTGGATTAATTCTTCTCCCACTCGAACCCTTATCACCAAACTGTCCCCGTGAAAATCCAGTATCTCGATATCCCCTTCAAATACATTCATTGTCTTTCCAGGAGAAGAAGGCACCTTATCCTTTGAATCCTCGACTTGGATGGTTTCGGGCCGCAATGCTATTTTCACAACCTGCCCGTCATTAAATTCGGCTCCTGCTGAGCAGAAAAGGGTTCCAATAGGGGTTTCGGTTACACCGCAAGTCCCTTTATTCGAATCCCGTTTAAACCTGCCGTCAAGAAAATTGGTGGCCCCGATAAAACCTGCAACAAACGCATTAACTGGTCGATTATAGATATCATGACTGTTGGCGATCTGAACGAGCCGGCCTTCATGCATCACTGCGATACGATCCGACATAACCAGGGCTTCAAGTTGATCGTGAGTGACATAGACAGCGGTAATCCCAAGTCGATGAACCAGTTCGCAAAGTTCGGTTCTCATCTCCTCCCTGAGCTTGGCGTCAAGATTGCTGAGCGGTTCATCAAGGAGCAGCAGTTTGGGATTTCTGACAAGGGCCCTGGCGAGTGCGACTCTCTGCTGCTGACCGCCGCTCAATAAGGTAGCAGAGCGGTTCTCCATACCTTCGAGATGGACCAAGGACAGAGAATCAGACACCCTCTGGCGTATCTCTTCCTTTTTCATGCGGTTTGAAGAGCCGTATTTAAGGGGGTAGGCCACGTTTTCAAATACATTCATATGTGGCCATATGGCATAGGACTGAAAAACCATTCCGATGTCACGCTGATACACGGGGACCACAGAACCCCTGGCGCTAGAATATACCAGCCCCCCCCCCAGGGATATCTCCCCACTGGTAGGGGTCTCAAGGCCTGCTATGCAACGGAGCGTGGTACTTTTACCGCATCCGCTCGGGCCCAGAAGGGTGAAAAACTCGCCTTCTTCGATGTCCAGTGACACGTCGCAGACCGCATGTACTTCACCGCGCTCTACTATAAAAGTCTTGTTGATAAGACGTAAAGACAGCAATATCATGATCTTGACACCCCCTTTGAAGTAAACTTAATCCTAACAAATTAAGGCCAATAGATAATACCATCATCATTTCACCTCTGCCGCTTTTAGACTCATGGTCGGTCTCGCAATAAGTAAGCTCAAACCGAGCGAGACCGACATCAAAATAACCGCAATAGCTGCTCCAAACCCGTAATCGCCGAAATCCATCCAGAGTTGCCACATCAATGCCCCAATCGTCTGATTATACACAACGAAGAGCATCAATGACAGCGTGACATCACGCAGAGCATGAATGAAGACCCAGAGCCACCCTCTTATGAAGGCTGGCCACAGTATCGGTAATACAATCCGTCTCATGGTGGTCCACCAACTGGCACCGCTGATATCAGAGGCCTCTTCGAGCTCGCAGTGAATCTGGAGATATGAGGCACTCATTACCCTATTAGAATAGGCTAGGAAGCGAGTTATTTGGGCAATTATGATGATCCATATTGTGCCGTAGATGGGAAGCGGTAAGCTGGTGTAAACAAATATCAAGGCAAGAGCGATCACAATGCCCGGCACGGAAACCATTAGCATTGTCAAACGGTCTGGAAACCAACCGCCGCGGAATCCCGAACGAACCGAGAGCCATGCTATCAACAGTGCTAGTATCATTGTCCCTGTCGCACTTCCTACACTGATATCGTGTTTTGAGTAAAAACCAATCTATCCACGCCTTTTGCAAACGGTTTTCAATTCATCCAGCTTTGCCGGAATCCTTCGGTTATGTGCATAGTAGGCCTTATCGATGAAATTAGTAATATTAAATTCCTTTTGTTACTGAGAATCGTCGTCCTCTTCGAGGGAATCAGCTAACTGAAAAATTGCATGGCTGCGGAATCCCAGCTAGCATTTTATCCCGGGGAGTCAGTAATGTCAAAGGCTTGCGCTTTACTGTGTAACCCCTTTTTTATATAGAACTATACCGGTGGTGCCGAGCCTTTTTTCCCAGTAAAGCGGATAGTGTTAATTCTCTCTCCGAATCGCCAATACGCGTTCATGGCAAAGATAAGTCCCTTTGAGGGGTCTACCTGTCCTATCTTGTCGTCCAGCAAGATGTCTTCTTCTACATGCATCATCACTATGTCACCTATGAATAGGTCATGTGAACCAAAGGAAAATATTCCAAGGACCTTACATTCCAGATTTATAGGGCATTCCTCTATCAGAGGAGGCTTGACGTGAATAGCTGGTTCGGGAGTCAGGCCTGTTACGTCGAACTTGTCCGAATCCCTCCCGGACCTCGTCCCACACATGTCCACTTTTTCAACCATATCGGCGGTCGGGAAATTGACCACATACTCCCTTGTGGCCTTTATTAGGCCGTTGGAATAGGTCACAGGTCTTAAACCAATGCTGATCCTGGCGGGTCTGATCGACACAATAGCCACCTCGCCCAATGTGATGATATTTGGCTTTCCCTCCCTGTCAACACATGTTATCAGCGCTGCGGGAGTGGGAAACACAGGACGTCTCGGATTGTCGATTCTCTTTTTCCCCATTTTGTCTCCTTTCTAGTGTGTTTAAATGAATCATCGTTTAAAACTTAAGCTTTTAATTTCATGAAGAACTTCTTCGATTTCCTCTCATTTGAAAAAGGTATAGTAAACCGATCTTTAACATTATATTCCTAACTCCTCGCCAACCACCACCACGTTAATTCTTCCCTTATCTCCTAACATGGAGCCTTCAATAATCGTAGTGTAGCGACAGGTTCTCCACTTGTGATTGCAGTCAGTGCACCTACCGGTTCTGACACAGGGCAGGTCGGCAAAATGCTCTCTATCAGGATGTTTCAGGTAGTGCCGTTTGGCATTCATCGGTGCAGTGAATTGGCGGATCCTTTGCAAGGCTTCATCTACGTCCTTTACGATCTTGTTGACGGAAGCAATGATAATTACTTTTTTCGGGCCACAAATCATGGCTGAGACCCTGTTTCCATGACCATCAATGTTTACCAGCTTACCATCCAGGGTGATAGTGTTCGTGCCGGTCAAAAAGATATCAGAGGAGAAGACTTCTTTTTCCATCCTCTGCCTTTCATGGGCATCCGTAACCACCATGCAACCATCGGGACCTCTCAAAGACGGATCAATGATCTTGTTTTTCCCTCGTTTTATGAGTTCAGGAATAATGCCTATTTGGTCAAGGCTGATTGAATCCCCGCGGGCAACCGTTGCTTCCGGGGGAATCATATCAAGGAGAACCGAAAGAGCGTCTTGTCGACTTGGGACATATTGAGCGTTAATGTTCTTCTTCTGGATATTGGTTACTCCTCTCCTGGCACGTTCTTCATAAAACCATCTTCTTTCTTCGCTGAGATCTGTCTCATCCAACATAGTAACTCCTCCTGTACGGCAGTTTGCTAGCTGCTAGCTTGACCTCCATTTCCGAGCCGTAAATCCGCTCATATCAACAAAAGACACCGTATCTATGATAGGTTATGACTTGGAATTCTCGGTTATCACCGCTGACATGAAATTCGGTAAGATATTCCGTAGCCTCATGACTTTTTGCTTGATTCTGAATCGTCTTCCTCGAGGGCCTCTGTTAACTGGAAGATCGCGTGAACCGCTGAATTCCAGCCGGCATAGTGCCCCACCTGCAGAATGACCTCCAGGATCTCCTCCTTTGTGATACCGATATGGGCGGCATTTTGGAAGTGTGGTATCGGGCCTACGGGGCGTGCAAGTGCTATAAGGGCTGCCAGAGTGACCAGCTCCCGTTCTCGAAGGCTCAGCCCCTGCCTTGACCAAACATCACCAAAGAGGTGTCCCACCGTCATCTCCCAGAAATCAGGGAACGCCTCCTTTGTTTTATCCATAGCATCACTCGGCCATCCAAGTTGCTTCAAGATGTCCTCCCCTCGCTTTTTTCGCTCCGAATAATCACTCATGTGTATATCCTTTCTTTAATTTATGTTTCATACCAACATCCGCGGATACAAGCCCTCCATTATGAATCGTTGTCAATCGGGAGAGCATGGTAACAGTACCCACGATTCCTGTGGAAAAAGAACGCCCACCCGATTTCCTTCAGAAACCTCAATCTCGGGAGGCACCTTTGCATAAAACAGCTGACTGTTAATGGCCACTACACAGTATATGTACCCCCCAAGAAAGACTGCATTTTCAACTGTTCCGGGGAAAGAGTTCTGAGCGACAATCTCTTCAGGGTCGCAAAGCCTGATATTTTCCGACCGTATCCCCAGTTTCACAATTTGGCCATAGCCCTTCGTTTCCAAGCCCGTACACTCTACAACCCCGATCGCCGTTCGAACCGCTTTTTCCCCGGCCATACTGTTATCTTGTATCACCTCACCGTCCAGGAAGTGTATTCGACCTACAAAATCGGCGATAAATGACTCGCAGGGCTTCAGATAGATTTCACGTGGTGTCCCGATCTGAATCAATTGGCCATCCAGCATGACACCTACACGGTCTGACACTGCAAAGGCCTCCGCCTGGTCATGGGTCACATACACCGCAGTGGTTCCAAGTTTTTTAATGAGCTGGCGCAATTCCAGGCGCGTTTCCATTCTAAGCTTTGCATCCAGATTGCTTAAGGGTTCATCCAGTAAAATCACTTCAGGGTCCCTGACAAGAGAACGTGCAAGGGCAACCCTCTGCTACTGTCCCCCGCTTAACTGTGTGGCGGGTCGTGATTCGAATCCTTCCAGTTGCACCAGGGAACATGCATATTCCACTTTTTCTCGTATCGCTTTCTCCGGTGGCCTCGTTTCTATCCCATGCTTCAAGGGAAATGCTATATTGTTGAATACGTCCATATGCGGTCAAATGGCATATGACTGGAACACCATACCTATATTGCGCTGGTAAACAGGAACTATACGGTTCTGGGTTCGGGAAAATACCAACTTGTCACCAAGCACTATATCGCCGCCGTCCGGGTTCTCCAGACCGGCAATGCAGCGTATGGTGGTTGTCTTGCCGCATCCGCTTGGGCCAAGCAGGCTGAAGAATTCACTCGTCTCGATCTCCAGATTCAGTTCGCGAACTGTCTGAATAAGCCCCTTCGCCGTGTCAAAGGAGTTACTACCCGAATTTTGCACGCAATTGGACATTTCCCAAAAAGAGTCGAAAAATATTTTCTAAGATTCTTATTGAGTCATCTGGTTCAAATTAATATTTACTGTTAGCAACCTCTATAATCAGCCGCGATATATCAGCTAGGCTTCAGCTTTTTTTGATGTAATCTCAACATGATACAATCCGTGCAAGAAATATTTTGCTCACACATTGTTTAATGAAAATCGGCACGGCCACAGGTTGCCTTCAACCCATGGCCTCACTTTTGATCGGGCTTTATCCAGATAATTTAAAAAATACATTAGACCTGGGGTTCGAGAATCCATGATGGAATATTTCACTTTATCCGTTGAATGATATACGACTTTGGCGCCTATAAGCAAAAGCTTCAACCTGGCAATTCTTATTAGATTATCTTTAAGGCCCTTTAAAGAATCGTAGGGCAAATCAGGGGAGTCATATGTTTCGGTGCTGTTGCTGATTTCCGCCATCATTTTAAAATAACGCCAAAGATTAAAAGCCAACATAACAATCTGAAAGTAAGCATAATTATTTTTGAATTTGGCTGAAGGAATGGCTTCAAGCCCTTCGCGTTTGGATTCCCCAACCAAGTTTTCAACATCAGCTCTCTTGTCATATTCAGCGATGACTTTATGGGGTTTACCTTTCAAGCTGGTGCAGAAGATACGATAAGTATAGCTATTATCCTCGAATAGTTCACATTGCACTGCTTTACCAGGAGGAGTTTTCAGTTCTTTTAGGATTCGCATGGCCACGAATCGGCAAGGAACCTTCCATCCAATAGGCGTATAGGTACAACTATTATACTCGTATGGTTTACGCTTTTTGGGTCTGTACCATGTTTTTGGATCAAAAGGGGGACGGGCTCCTTTGTTGGCGATGATGAAATCAAAGCCTTCTTCAATGCAGGCAGAGACGCTCTCCCAACTGAAAAACTCCCCATCTCCACGAAATAGGATTTTCTTGACACAACCTGGGAGTTGGGCTTTGATCCTTTTTATGAATTTGGCCACTTCTTCGCCGCTTATTCTTTCTCCTTTTCGGAGTTTTCCGAGTAGATACTCTCTCGTTTCATCAATGAAACAGA
>MAVP01000104.1 GCA_001751075.1 Desulfobacterales bacterium S7086C20
ATGATGAGATCAAAGAATCCATGTTCATGTTGTTGGAACGAGCCAAGTTGCTGGTGGAGCCGGCCGGCGCAGCTTCCCTGGCTGCCGTGGTTTTTAAACGAATACCCGAACTCGATGGTCGAAAAGTGGCTGTAATACTTACAGGAGGAAACACGGATTTTAAGTTGCTTATGGAAATCCTTAGTACCCATTCCTGACTGCTCAGGAGCATATTCGCTCGAACTGGAGCGTTTGAAGCGGCGTTTCTGTTAGTCCACGTAATACGTATGCCAACTTACAGGACTTTTGAAACTGCCGAATGGCTTTTATCAGCCAGAAACAGAAACTGGATGTTTACCGAACACGGAGAAAGGGGGTGGTAGTAAAAGCGTAGAAATGAGTGGATGAAGACTTGACTTAATAATTTCAAAAGGAGGTAGTAACGATGAAAAAGAAACTGTTGGTTATCGCATTGGCTTTCTTAATGACAGGTATATTATTGACGCCTGCTTTGGCAAAAACCTATAAGATTGGTGTCACCCAGATAATTACTCACCCTGCCATTGATGCCTGCCGTAATGGCTTTTACGATCAAATGGCCAAAGAAGGTTTCGTTAAAGGAAAGAATGTCGAGTATGATTTTCTCAACGCAGAGGGCGATATGAGTCTCGTTGCATCCATTGCAAAGAAGTTTGTCTCGGGGAAAAAGGACTTAATCTTCAGCATATCCACCCCAAGCACTCAAGGCTGCGTGGCCGCTGCCAAGGGCACGAACATTCCCATAATATTTGGCGCTATGACAGACCCCGTGGCAGGCAAGGTGGTTGAAAGCTGGGATAGACCCGGTGGCAATTGTACTGGAGCCAGTGATTGGGTTGAGATAGGCCCTCAGTTGAAGCTTTTTAAAGAGGTTTCGCCAGGCTTTAAGAAATTAGGAACGATTTACAACGCTGGTGAAGCGAACTCTGTGGTGCAGATCAATGAACTTAAGAAAGCGGCGCCAGCTTTTGGTATCACTAAGATTGTTGAGGCCACGGCAGCCACAACGGCTGATGTTTATGCGGCGGCAAATTCCCTGGTCGGTCGGGTAGATGCCATTTGGGTCTGCACGGATAGTACAGTTGTATCATCCTTGGGGTCAGTTGTGAAGATTTGCGAGAATAACAAAATACCGCTCTTCGGTGCTGAGGAAGGGACAGTGACTAAGGGAGCTATCTGTGCCGTAGGCTTCAGCTACTATAAGCTGGGTGAGACAGCTGGCAAGATAGCCGCACGTGTGCTTAAGGGTGAAAATCCTGCTATCATTCCGGTTGCAAAAGCACCTTTGACTGACCTGTTTGTTAATCTAGGTGCGGCCAAACGGATGGGTGTAACTATCCCTAAAGCTGTTCTTGATAGGGCCACGAAAGCAATAAAATAACAGGTATCTTTCCAGACGAGCTGATTTGTAATCGGCTACCTAAAAGTATGACATTCGGGCTCCGCAGGTGATGCGGAGCCTGACAGAGAACAAGGAGGCAAAGATGGATGCAGTCGGCGTCATACTTGGTTTTTCTTCTTACGAAGGATTGGTCTTCGGTTTAGTCGCCATAGGCGTATACCTGACTTTGCGTGTGCTGGCTTTTCCCGACCTCACCGTAGATGGAAGCTACACTCTGGGTGGCGCGACTTCAGCCGTGCTTATCGTTAAGGGCTTTAACCCCTTGGTTGGAATCATTGCGGCTTTGGTGGCAGGCCTGTGTGCGGGCATAATCACTGCCGTACTCAATACAAAGCTCAGACTACCAGCTCTGCTGGCCGGTATACTCATGATGGTCGGATTATACTCCGTAAACCTCCGGATTATGGGTGGGGCCAATGTGTCACTTCTGCGCGAGCCTACTATCTTCGACCAAGCCGGAGGATTGTTGGGGATTGGCAGCAACACTATTGGGCTGTCAATCATCGTTGCTCTCCTGATAGTTGTTATTGTCCTCCTCATTTTAAACTGGTTTCTGCGCACCGAGCTGGGTTTGGGACTGAGGGCCACTGGTGACAACGAGGAAATGGTTCGGGGGCTTGGGTCTGATACGAATAAGAATTTAATCCTGGGGGTTTCAATCGCTAACGGTCTTGTTGCTCTCGCTGGCTCAGTGGTGGCTCAAGCTCAGGGATTCGCCGACGTGGGGATGGGGATAGGCATGGTCGTAATGGGACTTGCTTCCGTAATCATCGGCGAGACCTTATTTAATCCGAGAGGGGTGGCAGGGTTGCTGCTGGCTGGGATCAGCGGGGCATTTATTTATCGGTTGATTATAACCATTGCCCTCAGATTAGGGCTGGCGCCGGGGGATCTAAAGTTGATCACTGCACTTCTGGTAATTGCGGCCATGGCGGTCCCATACATTAAGAAAAAAATACGCCATGAGTGGATACCGCCTGCAGAAAGGTGGTAGGAGGTTGCTTTGATGGGCAAGAATGCAAGTTTGCTACAGGTACGAGGCATAACAAAGATATTCTCCAAAGGCACCGTAGATGAAGTTACCGCGCTTGATGATGTTAGTCTTGACGTCAATGCTGAGGATTATATTACTATCATTGGAAGCAATGGTGCAGGAAAAACCACTTTACTCAATGTCATTGCCGGTATTTTCCCTCCTGAGGAGGGCGAAGTCCTCATTAACGGCGATGATATAACGAAGCTCCCTGAACATAGGCGTGCTCGATACTTTGGCCGGGTGCATCAGGATCCCAAGATAGGGACTGGTGCGAAACTAACTATAGAAGAAAACCTGGCTTTTGCATTGCTACGTGGTCAGCGACGGGGGCTAAAGGCAGCTATCAATGAGCAACGAAGGGAGCTATTCCGTTCGACTTTAGCTCCCCTCGGATTGGGATTGGAAAGCCGACTGGATGCCTTTGTAGGAACATTATCAAGCGGGCAAAGGCAGTCAATAGCCTTGACAATGGCTACCATAAGCAACCCTACGCTTCTACTGCTTGACGAACATGTGGCTAATTTGGATCCCAGGACGGCCCAAATAGTGTTCGACTTAACTGAGATGATTGTGCAACGGGAAAAGTTGACGACTATGATGATTACGCACAATATGGAATGTGCCTTAAAGTATGGCAATCGTTTGATAATGATGCACAGGGGCAAAATCATCGTAGATATAGGGCAAGAAGATAAACAGAAACTTGCCATCAATGACCTGATAAACGCATTCGAGCAGGCAGCTGGAGAGAAACTTGTAGATGAGGCGATACTGCTCAGTCGCTGCGAACTGTAGCACATTCGTTTTCTTTATACATTAAAGATAGAACCATGGATTCACAACAAAAGTACAGGAAAGACCAATCCGTTTCAAAAGGGCTATATGAGAGGGCGGTCGAGGTATTTCCTTCGGGAGTTACCCATGACAGCAGGTTTCTCACTCCTTTCCCCATCTATGTGAACCGTGCGCTGGGCGTCAAGAAATGGGATGTGGATGGCCGTGAATACATCGATTATTGGATGGGCCATGGATCATTGATCTTAGGTCACGGGCATACGGATGTTCTAAATGCCATACACAGACAGTTGGACAGGGGAGCCCACTATGGTGCCTGCCATGAGATTGAAGTCGAGTGGGGCGAAGAGATCGTGGCCTTGGCCCCCTCTGCCGAAAAGGTTCGATTCACGGCCTCAGGGACCGAGGCTACCCTGCTGGCCATTCGACTGGCTCGATCCTACACGGGAAAGAGAAAAATCGTACGCTTTGCAGGCCACTTCCATGGATGGCATGACTCCGTCTCTATCGGCATTTTTCCCCCTTTTGACCTTCCCAACTCCAGTGGAATCCCAGAAGAAGTGCTGAAATTGACCATTGTTTTGCCCCCAGATGATTTACAGAAGGTGGAAGACCAATTAAGAAAGGACCACGATGTGGCCTGTGTGATCCTGGAACCCTCTGGAGGGTTTTCGGGTGCCTTTCCCCTCACGGGTGACTATCTCAAAGCCCTAAGGCAAATCACCGAAAAATTCGGCGTTGTTCTGATTTTTGATGAAGTCATATCGGGTTTTAGATATGCCCCTGGGGGCGCGCAGGAGTACTATGGGGTGACTTCTGATCTTTCGTGTTTTGCCAAAATCCTGGCAGGTGGTCTTTCTGGGGGAGCCGTCGCCGGGAGAAAGAAAATCATGGAGTATCTCGAATTTAAAGAGGATCCACAGTGGAACCGCAAGAAAAAAATCCTCCATCCCGGGACATTCAATGCCAACCCGATCTCTGCGGCTGCTGGACTGGAGACGCTTAAAATCATAGCTCAGGGACAGGTAATTCCAAAAGCCAATGAGAACGGCCAAAATATCAGGAACATACTCAACGAGGTGATCGACCGCCATGAGATCAACTGGTGTGCCCATGGGGAGCATTCCATTGTCCACATCGTGATGAACCATCACTGTCCCAAGCAGGGCGTATGTGACCGGGGGAGGTGTACTTATGACTACCAGTTGCTCTATCAAAAGGATCCACTCCTTTTAACCATGTTCCGTAGTGCTATGCTGGGCGAGGGCGTTGACTGCATCGGCGATCACTGGTGGATTTCCTGTCTCCACAAGGACGGTGTTGTGGAAAAAACAGGAGATGCCTTTGAGCAAACTATCAAGATACTCAAAGAGAGCCTGCCTGATCGTTTCTGAATGATAAATGATCTCGCGAAAAAGAACAATAAAATAAGCCATAGGAGGTAACAGCATGGGAGAAGGAATCTCGAAAGTAAAATTAATCTGGCAAAATGGTGATCTTGTTCCCCTTGAGAAGGCCACGGTCAATGTGCTCACTCCCGCGGTTCTTTTTGGGGCAAATGTGTTTGAGGGGCTTGCTGCTTATTGGAATGCCGAAGATCAGGAACTGTATGGTTTCAGATTTATTGATCATTTCAGACGTCTCTTCGATTCTCTAAAAATCATGCGAATGTCGGTCCACTACACCACAGAAGATTTCTTAAGTTTCAGCAAAGAAACGATCAGAGCCAACAAATTCAAGGAGGATATTCATCTACTCCAAGTGGTCTATGTGGATGACATTGGAGGATTGTTCAAACAAAAGCACCTCGGGATGTACATCGCCGCCCAGCCTCATCCGACGCTATTCGATGTAACAAAGGGAATCCACTGTTGTACCAGTACCTGGACCAGGATATCTGACACCTGTAGCCCTCCAAGAGTCAAGGCCGGGCCAAACTATCAAAACGGTAGATTGGCCAGTCTGGAAGCAGATGCCAAGGGCTTTGATTGGGCCGTCATTTTGACGAGTCAAGGTAAGGTGTCCGAGGCTCCAGGAGCCTGCCTCTTTATGGTCCGCAAGGGTCTCGTTACCACTCCGCCTATAACCAGTGGTATCTTAGAGAGTATCACCCGGAGCACCTTGATCGATCTGTTTTCGAAGGAATTGGGAATGCCTGTCTATGAGCGTGATATAGATCGGACGGAACTATATGTCGCCGAAGAGGTCTTTTTGTGTGGAAGTGGCGCTGAGGTGACGCCTGTCGTGTCTCTTGATCGAATCGACATCGGAGACGGAAAGGTAGGTCAGGTCACCCAGAAAATTCAGAGGCTGTACTTCGACGTTGTTCGAGGGATTCACAAAGGCTACTCAGAATGGAGAACGCCCATTTATAATGTTAACCGTTAAAAAAATTCAAGATTTGGGAGGGGTTTTTTTACGAAACTCACAGGATGGTAGGGACTCGAACAAGAGGTCATGCTTAAGGCTATTAAGACAAAAGATCATAATACCATTGATACAGTCATGGAAAACACGCCAATGAAAAGAGTTTCTCCCTCCTCTTACTCCCAATGCCAGTATCACAGTTGTTACTTCAGGAAGCACTAAGCCGTTGATATTTGGTTACACTGAAGCTATATTTCCTTAAGTCCCAGGGATGAATTCGAATTTGCTAATATATTCAATTGCTTCTAAGCAATCGGATACATTCGTGTCAAGGCGAATGAAATTCTAAGGAAGCGGCATTACGTTAATTTTCTTAGATCAATCATCTGTGAGCTATCATCTCAAAAAAAAGTGAAAGATATCAGTCCCACGGTTGCCACCTTCGCTTTTTTCGGCATGGTCCATTATACTGTGAAATGGTATCGCAAGGAGGGGCCCATTGGATTAGATGAATTGGCCAACTCGTTTTCGGAAATTCTTACCAAAGGTATTCTCAGGTAAATGTCTCTGAACCCCAACTATTTGTTTGATGGGTTTTAACTGTGTTTTTTGGCACCAAACGTGAATAATTTAGTACATCCAGCCGGTGTAACCTATCTCGGTTTACCAGGGTATGTCTTTGCATGCCTATCCTTAGACTTTTCATGCATAGTGGGTTTGAGCCGTTTTACAACTCACTCAAGGATATCTTTGAATTGATTGTGTTTGGAGCCTGTATGTGGGCCATACTCAGGCGGGCTTTAATAAAAAGGCTCCAATATTCAGGGTTGCAGATTATGGGGTCGTCGAAGACCTTTTCAAGGTCGTGGACGCGCTTAAGGAGAAACTGAAAACATAAGTCGACTGAACTTGTTGACCAATTAACCAATTTAGACAAACCCCAATAAGCCATTGAGATTGTGATGATACTGGAACCCTGCCTTTTTCAAGTATTGTGATGGTAATAGAAACAAAATCCAGTGCCCAAAAATTTCAGGTTACGATAAGAACGGTGATGCCACCTTGGTGTGCAGCTCAGTGTTGCAATACAGAAGAAACCAAAGGTATGTAAATTTCAGTATCGTAAATGAAACCTTTACTCCGGGCCCCAAAGGATTTAAGATATATGTAACCCGTTGATATTTGGTGGTTTGGCAAGAAGTGTCAGGTGGTGAATCTGTCAAATTTTGAGCTGATTCCATTTGACATCACAGGTTTACTCAGACCTGTGGTGGTATCAATGTATCCCAAGTCGACAACACCCTGGGATAATCACGCAGAGCCACGAAATGGACTAACCGGAATGGATTTTCGTAAACACTGGATCAACCTTCTTCACAGAGCAGCGACAGGTACCAAAAAGACCCGGACACTTCTAACGCCGATCGGCTTGATTATCTTTGGCGCGTTCACAGCACTGTTCGTGTTCGCCGCAATTTTTGTTGACAGGCTGATAAGCCTGCCCCATCTCCTGCCGGAGGGTGCAAGATTTCCAGTATCAATTCCGCTGATAGTGGTAGGGCTTGCCGTTACGGCTTGGTCTGCGTTTCACTTTCTGAAAGTGCAAGGAACTCCAGTCCCCTTCAATCCGCCCCCGAAAGTGGTCAACACAGGGCCCTACCGGCACGCGAGGAATCCTATGCTTACGGGAGTCTTCCTTTTCTTGTTCGGTATAGGATTCAGTGTCAACTCTGTTTCACTCGTGTTCTTCTTCACACCACTTTACGTGTTGATCAATGTGTGGGAACTAAAAAAGATCGAGGAGCCTGAACTTATAAAGCGTTTGGGCGATGAGTATATCGAATATCGAAGGCATACTCCGATGTTTATTCCGGGATGCAGATCAAGATCTAAATAGCATGCTTAACAACTCGGTGAAACGGTACCTAATTTGCGGCGAGTGCGCAAGGTGAGATTGTCCTCATGCGGCTGATCATTGATTCTCACCTATCCATCGTAACATTCACCCTACAACTATTTCACTACCTTATACCCGCTTTTCTCCCAATCTATTATACCGTGTTTGAGATTGTACAATTTCTTAAATCCATTCCTATTGAGAATCTCAGAAGCAACTGTACTGCGGTTTCCTGAACGACAGTATAGAAGGATTCCTTTCCCTTTATACTGTTCGATTTCCGAAAGGCGTATCTCAAGCTGTTGCAGGGGGATAAGCCTTGAGTCTTCAATGTGACCCCCGTAGTATTCATTCGGTGTTCTTACGTCGAGAATTAGGGGTCTAGATTCTTCAATCAACTCTTTTGCCTGCCTCGCATTCAGTTCTAGGTATTCCGTATCACCCTGCGCTTTATATTGCATCACAACGATCTGTCCGTAGCGTGCGCCATCACCAGCCGGGCAGTTTCCATTGCAAAAGATTGGGAAGACACCAATATTCTTTGCTTTAAAGGTGACTTTTAGATCCTCACCTGGAATAGCCTCTTTTGAAACCTGAAATTCTGGAATATGGATCGAATAAGGGTAATCAATTTTTTCTATGATGAGTTTGACTGTCTCTCCGCGGAATATATAGATATTGTCAGGTGTGGTAGCTGTCGAGAGTTTAATGATGCGGACACCCTCTATTATCTCTCCATTTGGCAGGTCACTTGTTTGTGGAGAGCCCTCCCGTGCAAAACGATTTATTGCCCTCACATAGGTCCCCTTCGGTTGCAGCCCAATGAGGGAATGTACGAGTATTTCATTTTTGATGAATACGACATATGGGATACCGGAGACACCTAATGCGCTGGCGACACCAGTGTTTTTATCTATATCCATTTTGTAGAAACTAGCCTTGTGGTTGTTCTCTTGGGCGATTTCCTCAAGCATGGGAGAGAGTATCTTGCAGGGAAGACACCAATCTGCATAGAGATGAATTACCAAGAGTTGATCTCCGGAGGAATCTATT
>MAVP01000105.1 GCA_001751075.1 Desulfobacterales bacterium S7086C20
CCATCCCGTATCTGGGTTCAAAACCAGCAATATCTCTCAATACGTGCAGTAAAGTAACTTCGGCATCCGTGTCTCCAAACATGGTCCCCACATAATCGACGGCTTTCATAGCCCCTTGTGAAGCGTCCAGGGCAATGAGAAATTTTCCTGGCTTAGCACCTCTACCTACCACACAAACAGGTATATGGGCTGTTCTTTCAATGAGCTTTTGGGCGGTGCCTCCCATTACAAGGTCTTTAATTTTGCTGACTCCCTTTCGACCAAGGAAAACGGCCTTGTAGTTATTCTTCGATTCCTTAATGATATCCCTCGCCACACCCTTTTCGCACTGGTGAATGTTTTCTTTGACAGTATCTTCAGTGTAACCTTTATCGATAAAGACCTGACGGGCCTCATCCATGATTTTTTTGGCCGCCTCGTCTTGCGCGGCCTCCCAAGCCTTGATGTCAATCATCCTTTCGGAAAACCCAGGCTTTATTCCTATGTTCCAGAACGCGTCATCTATCTTCCTTAACGCATGAAACAAGACTACTTCTGTTGTTTCCGGGTTCAGGCTTGCGCTTGCATAACGGACTGCCTCCAGCGAGTAGTCGGATCCGTCAATAGCCACCAGCATTTTTTTTGAAGTCAGGTTTTTCATGGCTTTACCTCCTTTTGCCATTTTGTTAGCTAACGGGACTTTCGCTACTTCCTATTTGCCGACGAATATCTTCAAGGTTTCTGTTTGCAGTTACCACGATATCCACCCCCCCATCAGCAAAAACATAACCCGGGCCTGATCCTTCAAGTCCCTTTGGCGAATACACGGTATCCACCCCTTGCTCGAGGAGCCATTTACTGATCTTGATTCCTTTCCCTTTCTTTACGTTGGCAAAGGGATTGCGACGATATGACTCGTTGAGAATGGCCTTGTCTGTGTTTCGAACAGCAATAATATAGAAATACGGTGTGTCGCCAAAGTGTTCAGAGACTTCACTTCTGTTATCTCGAATAGGAATGGCGCAGGTAGTTGTCGCTTTCCTCTCTGGTCTATAATGAATTAGAAAATGGTCTATATTTGATATTTTCTTCTTTATTGTCCTTTCAATTCGTTGGCTGACGGAATAGGCTTTTTCCAGGTCTTTTGTCTTGATAACGATGTCTGCTTCGATGAACTTGTAGGGTCCAGAATTCCTTCCCCAGATCCCATTGATCGATGTAACTTGGGGATCTTTCGAAATGATCGTTTTCACATTGTCCATGGTTTGAAAATCTATGGAAGCGTCTAAAAGCACACGAATCGAATCAACGAGAATTGCCACACCTGCCTTTGAAACAAACAATAGGACGAAAACCGCAGCGATTCGGTCTAAATCCAGGCCAAACCAAGTACCCATAAGCCCAGCAAGGATGGATGAAGAGGAAAGCATGTCTGCGTGAATATGCTTTGCGTCTGCAATTAAACTGGGGGAACCGATTTCTTGTCCGCGTCGTAGTTCGTAGCGGGAAAAGGCATAGGTAATCGCCATTGTCAATAGCACTCCCGTGACCGTCCATGGGATATTTTCCTTTCTAAGCAACCGCTGTTCAGAAAAGACAGTGCATACGATTTGGTACCCGACAACAAAAATCAATATAGCAGAAATCAACGCCACCAGGTTTTCCACCTTGTAGAGGCCATACGGGAAGCTCTTTGATTTCCTTTTGGATATCTTAATTCCAGCTAATACAGTTGCTGATGAAATAACATCTGAAAAAGAATGCATGGCGTCTGCGATGAGAGCCAAAGAGCCAGACAAGAAGGCCAAGAGCGCCTTAATGCCTACAAGGATTAGATTTATCCCGATGGAATACGCCCCTATTTTTTCGCTTTCCGTCATGAGATTTGAAATAGCATCATTACAAAAACAAAAACCGTGATCATCAAAGCATGCTTGAAAGCTGTTACTGCCACCATCGGTAAAACCTTACTGGACATGCCTTACATTTTCGCCACTCGGCTTTGAAGACGCTCATATCCCAGGTCAGTACATCCAGGGAAACAGTCCTCATGATCTTTCACGGAGCACTTTCTTAGAGTCTGTCAAAAATGACTTCCACTCCAGCCGCCTCAAAATATCTAGTTCTCACATTATACTGATGTATGTTATTCACGTCAGATTACAGAAGGCCACATCAGTCATTCTGTTCTCCAGGAGGGACGGTCCACACGGGAACGAGCGATCTCTTCAGCACTTTGTTTGTAACACTGCCAAAGGGGGGAAAGCCGTCGAGACATGTCAACTGCACCGTGCTCATGAATCCCTTGGCTCAAACGATAGAGTAACTCGAATTGTGGCCGACTTTGAAAAGGTCCTACAACGTCTTGGGCAGTGTGAAACAAAAGGTAGCTCCTTTTCCCTTTTCGGACTCAACCCAAACCCGCCCACCATGCCCATTTATAATTCTCTGAACAATTGTAAGGCCCAGCCCTGTGCCTTCTTTATCCTCTATTTCCTTTAACTGTTGGAAAACCTCAAATATTTCTCGATGATGTCTCTCTTCTATGCCAATGCCATTATCCTTAACATCAAACTGGTGGAACTTGCCCTTATCTTCATAGCCGATCTCGATCTTTGGAACCTTGGCGGCCTTCGTAAACTTTATGGCGTTCACGAGCAAGTTTTCAAAAACCTGATACATTTTATTTCTGTCACAGTATATCGTTGGGGCATTTTCCGCTACAACAACCTCTATCCCGTTGTTCCTTAGTCTCTCTTGGAGACCTAGGATGACATCCTTCAGTAACTCGGCAAAGGAAACCTTGGTGTAAATAGAATCTACCTGGCCGACCCTTGACAATTCCAGCAAGTCTAAAACCAATGTTTCCATTCTGTGGGCACTGGCACTAATCTGTTTAACGTACTTCCGGCCGTGCTCTCCCAATTCTTCCCGATACTTCTTGAGCAGCCTGGCAGAAAATCCCTGGATGGAAATGATCGGGGTTTTTAAATCGTGTGACACAACTCGAAAGAAACTGTTAAGTTCCTCGTTTGTATTGTGACATGCCTTCTCAGCGGCCTCGCGATCGGCAATCTCGTTCCTCAAAAGCGCGTTGGCTTTTGAAAGCTCTGCGGTTCTTTCGTCCACACGTTTCTCCAAATTACTGTGCGCTTTCCGAAGTGCCTCTTCTGCGCTCCTACGCTCGGCCACTTCACTGGACACACTTTCAATCATTTCATTTGTTACTTTCTTCAAGTATTGCAACAATTCTATTTCCGAACTGCCGGATACTCTCGCATCCAATGCACCTTGCGAGACCCTATGCAATACATCAAAGTGCTCAGCAAGCCCCATGGCAAATTCATGAGACAGACCCACAATTTCTGCGATGTTTTCGGCGGTGAGATTCACTATATCTTTCAATTTTCCGATTAACTCAAGTTTAGAGGTTGTTGGTATTCTTACTGAAGGATCCCCTGCTGAAATGTCTTTCAACGCTACGAAGACCTCCGACACTCCCGTGGCTAGCTCCATGCCAATATTTTGCAGTTCCCTGTCTCGCTTTTCGACTCTTGTTCTAAATGCGTTGAATTGTCCGTTCACCACTTTTAATGTATCTTCCATTGAATCAGGATCCATGTTAGCGTTAAAGGGTTCGCACTCAAGGCACATCTCCATTTTTTCCAGAAATTGTCCCTGGATCTGTTGTCGACAGTGCGTGCCCGAGATGAGCCAACACTTCAGCTCCCTTAACCTGTAGACAGGGCATTCCGTCTCATTACATTCGAAGAATTCCCAGCATTTTATCTTTTTTTTCATCAGATTTAATGAATGACCTCTTTTCGCGATCTCAAGGTCTTTTTATGGGCAGTCTTATGGTAAAAGTTGTCCCTATTCCGGGCTTGCTTTCTACGGAAACACTCCCCCGATGTTCCTGAATTATCTTCAACGCTAGTGTGAGGCCAACCCCGGGTCCTGATGTCTTTGAAGTAAAAAATGGATCAAAGATGTTTTTGATTTTGTCCTTTGGGATACCCTTTCCGGTATCCGCTATTTGCACCTCTATAGTTCCATCGCTTACATGGCTGGTAATCCTAAGCCGCTTCTTAAGCGTATCTTTCATGGCTTCGATAGAATTCTCTATAAGATTGCACAGGGCAACTTTCATGTGTTCTATATCGACGGACATGGGAGGAGAATTGTCTAGCAAATCAGTCTCTATTTCTATCCCTTTTTCTTGACATTTCTGTTGAAATGGCTTCAGGGCCTCCATAATGATATCATTCACATTAGATTGTTCTTTGTAAAATAGGACTGTTGTTTTCAAATCAACCAGTTGTTGTACCATTTTTTCCAATCTTGTTACTTCCTGTATAATCATTTCCATATATCTTTTATTAGGGTCACCTGCAGAAAGCTTCTGATGAACCCTGCGTGCAAAGCCCCCAATAGATGTGAGAGGGTTCCTAATCTCATGGGCTACCTCATCCATCATCTGATTCAGTGCTTCCGATTTTTCCTCTTTCACCAGTTGTTCTCTTGCTTCTTTCACAGCAAGTAACGATTTAATCCTTGCAGAAAGTTCTTCATAATGGAAAGGCTTCGCCAAATAATCATTAGCCCCCACATCCAATCCCTTTACTTTATCTCCCATATCGCTTTTTGCGGTGAGCATAATAATCGGAATGTATTTTGTGTTCTTCTGAGATTTAAGCCTCTTGCATACCTGATACCCATCCAATTTTGGCATCATAACATCGAGGATAATTAAATCTGGATTGTGTTCAGCAACCATTTGAAGGCCTTCTTCCCCGTCGTATGCCTCAATCGTGTCATGCCCTTCATACCGGAGTCTCTTTTTCAGAAGCTCAACTGTGTCAACAGCGTCATCTATTATTAATATTTTCCTTTTCTTATCCACCTAAGCTTCTCTCCCTCTTCCCCTGTAAATAAGCCTTGACCTGTTCGGGCAGTGCGCGGACATTGATAGGCTTTGAAATATATCCTTCGCAACCCGCCTCAAGGGCCTTCTCTCTGTCTCCCCTCATTGCATGGGCTGTCAAGGCGACTATAGGGGTATCCTTAAGCGCCTTCTGGTTCTTAAGTCTTCTTGTAACCTCATAACCATCTATCTTCGGCAACGAGCGATCCATTAAGATAAGATCTGGTCTTTCTTCTACTGCTTTTTCCAATGCGTCCTCCCCGTCAACCGCTTCGACTGTCTGATACCCACTATGTTTAAGTATCTTAACCACCAATTCCCGGCTATCCACATTGTCGTCAACTATCAGTATTTTTTTTGGCATGGCAACTTTCGATTCTTCCATCTTCACGTCCTCTGCTCATTGCATTTTACCGATTTTGCCAACAGCATCCTAAGCTTCTTCGGTAATATTTTCTTCTTCCGCCTTGAGTATAATACTTTCAATGAGCTCACATCCTTTGCAGAAGTCCACTTTTTCCGGGTAACTGGCTATTTTCATGCCCACACAATGGGTTCCGAGAATTAGCCAACATCTGCTTTCCTCAACTCCGTATGCTGGACAGCTAGGTTGACCACACCGCACGTAATCCCAGCACCTTATTCGCTTACCGCCATATTCTGGCTCTTTTAAAAACGTTTCAGGTGACTTTCCAAAATAGTCAGCCAAGGCCTCGGCCATTCTCGGTTCTATCACAGCCGTTTCCGGGTTATCGAGCATCTCTTTTTTCAACGGTACAGTAAAACAGAATTTGCTACCCTCTCCATAATCACTCGTGGCCCAAATCATGCCTTTGTGCAGTGCCACTAGTCCTCTGGCAATACTGAGGCCAAGACCGGTCCCTTCGTGCTGCCGAACGGTTGTTAGGTCCACCTGGACAAACTTATCAAAGATAGTGCCGAGATCCTCCTCTTTGATCCCTATGCCTGTATCTTCCACACAGATTTCTGCAAAAATGGCTGGTTCTCCAGGATTAATCCCCCGCTCACTTGGCCTTGCACATATTTTGATCCCTCCCTTATTGGTGAACTTGACGGCATTGGATAGGAGATTTATTAGGACCTGTCTGATTATATCCTCATCGCCGTAAACCAAAGACAAAGCTTCATCAATATGATAACTTAATGCAAGGCCTTTTTGTTTCAGCTGAGGTTCAAATGCTGGGAGCACCGCTTCGAACAACGACTTCAGGTCGAGTTCTATCGGACGCAAGTCTATTCTTGCTGACTCTATCTTGGACATATCGAGAAGGTCGTTTATCAATCGCATGAGATTTCTCGAGTTGGCGGCAATCTTTTTGAGGCTCTTTTTCTGTTCTTCGTTAATAGGCCCGTCAACCCCGTCTACTAATAGGTCCGCATATCCGATAATAGCATTCATGGGAGTACGTAGTTCATGAGACATATTTGCCAGAAAAGTTGATTTTAGTTTGTCCAACTCCCTAAGCTCCCTATTCGCCTTCTCCAAGAGCGTTATGAGCCGCGTTCTTTCATTCAACAGGGCAGTCTTTCTCGTTATCTCCTCCTCTAATTTTTTGTTAGATGAGGAGACCCTCTCTACCATATAATTGAAGGTATTGCCGAAGACCCCGATTTCGTCCTGTGTGTTTATATCTATGGAAACCGTCATATCTCCTTCTGCGAACCTCTTTGCCTGCTCGGCCAAGATTTTCACCGGATGTCTTATGAATTTATTCACCATGAAGTAACTTGCTGTGATAATGAGAGATATACCGAAGAAAGTTAAAAAGATGGTTCGGTTTCGCTGGGCAGCAACCGTCGTGTACGCTGTTTCAGCGCTCATCCTTATTGCCATGCTACCAAGTACTTTTCTGGAAGCTCCATGGCAGTGATGGCACTCCTTTTGGTTCAAAATAGGATAGAAGTAAACTAAATATCTTTCGCCTAAGACATGGTCTTCAAATGGCCTCTCTGATTCGATGCCGGTCTTTAACATATCCCCTAAGGTTTGCAGAGCCGCTTTGTTATTAATGGCATCTGCCATCTTGGTTTTAACTTTGTCCTCATGAGTTGAATAGACTATATCCTGATCAAAATTGCAGATAAACACCTCGAGATCCTTAACTGTTTCCCTAATGTGCGCCAATTGTCTTAAAATGTAATCAGCATCTCCCACTTCCATGGGATGCTTTATGCCTGCATAGGTGGAGGTAGCCAATTCTTGAGCCGACATAGTAATAAGCTCTATCCTGTCTCTGGTCCCGAAGTATATTCTCACTATAATTTCGATGCCCATAATCAGGACTATAGTAACAACTATTGTTAGAAGGATCTTGTTGGCCAGACGCTTTTTTAAGAATCCCAACATCTTTTTCCCCTGGACTCCGGATTTCTCAGGTTCTAATGTGCTCCACCGTGAATCAAAGGCTTGTATCTGAAAGCCCTGACCCTTTCTGAGATGTGGCATGCCTCACAGTCTTCTGTGGTCAAAGTGCCTTTTATATGTGTGACATCCGTTGTCTTTATGTGAACATTGCCAGGACCATGACATACCTCACAGCCTGCATTTTTCAGGTGAGGCGTCTTTTCTGGACTTACAAAACCGCCCTGTTTGCCATATCCAGTAGTATGACAGTAATAGCAGCCCTTAATCTCCTCTTCCGTTAGCTCTTTTTTCACCCTTTCAATGCTCCGAAATGATACGCTCTTTTTTGCGTGAGTCATAAAGCTGTTGTATTCCTTCTCATGACAGTCTTTGCAGGCCGACGAGCCAACATATGCTAGCGACCCCTTGATTTGGGCAAGGCCACAAGAGGCCTGTGCAAAAACCAGCAAAATAGTCATTAACGGCAGTGACATGTACGTCGCTAAAAATTTAGAAATCCTTGGCATTGCTATTACTCCATATCGCGACCTTCGTGACGTTCTAGGCAACCACCCAGAGGACCGGAGCAGGCATTTTTTGTTCCAGTCGCATCGCTATTCGTCCCGTGTAGAAAGCCTCTCTCTCTCCACGTCGTCCGACCACCAGTGTACCATATCTCCCGCTCCTCGCCTCTCCGAGAATTGCGGTAGAAATATCGTAACCGTACGTGTCCGTCTTGATTTCGACCTGACTCCTTTTTATCCCTGCTCCTTCGAGTTTCTTTAAGGCCTTGCTGTAAAAGGTTTCCATGCGTTGATTATCCTTTTCCTGAATAAGCTTTTGAAGGTGTGGATTTTTCCTTTCAAAATCCGGCGTATAGTAGTGGCTAAGATACGGTAGGACGTGAAACAATACCAACCTAAGATCAGGATTCGCGCCGACCATGGTAATGACATGATCCAGTGCATTAAACGAGCCTTCGGATCCGTCCACAGCGACCATTACATCTAGGGATTTCGTATATTCATCTACAACCCAAACCGAAATTTGTAATGCGTGATCAAGGACCTTGGCAGCAGTTCTACCAACAAAAAAGTCCCGCCTCGGCGTAAGGCCCTTGCTTGCAAGAACGATGGCATGACAACTTTCCTGTTTTGCTCGGTCCAGGATGTCCTTTGCCGTTCCATCTTGCATGGGTTCTGTAATCACTTCAATGCGATTGCCAGGCACTCCGTGTTCGAGAAGAAGATCTTTCAACTCTCCAACAACGCATATGGATGCTTCGCTG
>MAVP01000106.1 GCA_001751075.1 Desulfobacterales bacterium S7086C20
ACTGAAATGTCCGTGTCCGTCTGCGTGGGTCTGTGGCAAAATATCATATTTTCCTTTTGTTATCCTCTTAAATGGGAATATCGTATCAAGCCAGCATACTTCGATCGTGAAGGAGCGTTCAAACGGCAAAGCCTATGAACTCTGACCTTGCCCAGAGGACCAGGTTTCTTGAATCGAATGAAAGAAGTTGTTCCTTGTGCCCATATGATCCTGATAATCTATCGCATCAGGTTCGGCAAAAACAGGGCAATTTCAGGGAAAAGCAATATGAGAGCATTACATATTATCAGGGCGGCGAACAGCGGCATCACACCCTTGAATATTGTCTCCAGAGGCACATCTCTCGCGACACCATGGACCACATACACATTAATGCCCACAGGGGGAGTAATAACTCCCATTTCACCGATCAACACGATAACAACCCCAAACCATATAAGATCAAAACCCAGGGTTTCGGCAAGAGGAGCGAAGATAGGGACCGTAAGCATTATCAGGGCGAAGGCGTCCATAAAACATCCGCCAAATAGATATATCAGGATGATAATAACCATTATTACTGAACTGGGTAAAGACAGGCTGCCGGCCCAGGCCGACAGCTCAAAGGGTACTCGTGTAACAGCCATGAAATGACCGAATATAGTGGCGCCGGCGACTATTACCATAACCATGCAACTTGTTTGTGTGGTGGCGGACAATGCCTTGATAAAGCCTCTCCAGCTTATCTGCTTCCTGACAATAGCCAGAAACAGGGTGGCGAATGCGCCTATTGCCGCGGCTTCAGTGGGAGTAAATACTCCGAAAAAGATGCCGCCCATGACAATAATAAACAGAAATAATGTTTCCAGGATGCCCATGAAGGATGAAATCTTTTCTTTAAAACCTGTTTTAGGACCCGCGGGGGCTAGTGAAGGGTTCAGAGTGACCACAATATATATAGCCGCCATGAAAAGGAAGGTGAGTAGAATGCCGGGTAGTATTCCAGCCATGAACAGCTTGCCTATGGATTGTTCCGTTAGTATCCCATATACAATAAAGACGGTGCTGGGCGGGATAAGAATTCCCAGGCTTCCACCAGCAGCCACTGTCCCTGTCGCCAGCCCCATATCATATCCATATTTCTTCATTTCAGGCAGTGTTACTGTCGCCATGGTGGCCGCGGTCGCGTTGGTTGATCCGGAAATGGCAGAGAATCCGGCGCATGTACCAATGGTGGCCATTGCTAGACCGCCCCTTCTGTTGCCCAGCATTACATAGGCGGCTTCAAAAAGACGGCGGCTTATTCCGGATTGAAAAGATAGCTGGCCCATCAACACAAAGAGGGGAATTACTGTTAAGCCGTAGGAGGAAAAGATTTCAAAGACGTCACTAGCGAGTAAATTTAATCCTGGCCCAAGCCCTTTAACATAAACAAATCCTCCCAGACCAACCAGCCCCATAACAAATCCGACCGGCATGTTGGAGAAAAGAAAGATGATGAGAATGATAATTCCCGTTATACCAATTTGAGTTAGGCTCATTTATTTCAGTTCTTTAATGTCATTCATTAAATAGGTTATGAGAACAACGCTCATGGCAAAGGACGCGAACGCAACACCATATATAAAGGGATAGTAGGGCAGTTGAAGGGTCATGGATACCTCTCCGTAAAATTTTAATTCTTCGGCGTAGAGAATGGAACGCCAGGAGAGAAGTCCAAATAGGACTAATGCCAATGAATTTGTAATTATCCGGATTATGATCCTTACTCTTTTTGGCAATAGGCGAGTCACCAGACTTACACTCACATGACCTCCTTTAATCGACGTATGTGCCATGGCAAAGGCGGCAGCAACGGTGCCAAGAAATGATACGAGCTCATATGTGCCGGGGATAGGCTTTAGAAAGTTTAAAAACCACCATTCAAGTTTTAAAAAAAGGGGCCCGCCAAGACGTAAAAGCACATCGGCGGTTGAGAGCAGCATCATAATAATAATCGCTGCTCCGGCGAACAGGGACATATATTCAGACACCTTTTTTATTCCTGATTCAAATCGAATCATTTATTATCCTTCTTGAGAGACGCCTGAATAAAATCAACATAATCCTGCCCGGGCAATCCCTTCTTTTTGACGTTGGCCACATAATCCGCTATTATCGGATAAACTGCCTTGGCCCATCTGTCACTTTCCTCTTTATCCAGTTTTATAATTTTGTTGTTCTGAGCAATGGTATATTCTCTACCCTCTTCATCAGAACTTTTCCATGCTTCACCGGTTTTGGTGATCCATTCCTGATTAATCTCTTCAATTGTCTCCTTGATATCTTGGGGAAGGGAATTCCATTTATGCCTGTTCATCATAATGTACATGGCCGTGGAATAGGCCACTCCCTCAATCTCAATACTGTAATCAACTACTTCAGCCTGTTTCCATCCCTTGAGTGCTTCAATTGGGCTGAAGGTCGCATCAACAACGCCTTTTGAAAGGGCTTCATATACTTCGGCCATTGACATGGAGACGGGAATACCCCCCAGGGCTTTGACCATGGCTGCGTTAAATCCATATGAACGAACCTTTACTCCACGCATGTCCTCCAGTTTTTCGATCTTTTTCTTGGAATGAAGCATGGCGGGTCCATGTGCGTGTAGGTATAAAATCTTGCCCCTGGATGTTTCCTTTAATTTGAAGTTTTTGTGAAATTCATTCAGCACCCGGGTTGCCTCAGGTGCCGATGCAAAACCATGGGGAAGGGAGAAGGCCTCCATAGCGGGGAAGACACCCCTGTTATAGCCGAACACACATTGACCAATATCCGTTATTCCATTGAGTATCCCGTAATAGATTTTGTCTGGTTCTAACAGGGTTTGCACAGGATAGTAAGTGATTTTCACTCTACCATCAGTTCGTTTTTCAACCTCTTCGCACCAGGCTTCACCCAACTTACTCTGAATATGGGTTGGAGGAAAGTGGTTTGTGTAACTGAGTTCAATGATCTCAGCCGTTTTGGTACACGATGAAGATCCACAGAAAAGACAGATCGAGAAGATCAAGAACAATTGAAGACACCCTCTTTTTATCCCCATGAAAAACTCCCTTTTTAATTTTGATTTGAAAAGAAAAGAAATAACTTAATAGCACTGGGGACAAAAAAAAGCAACGGTAAGCACTGCTATTTTCGTTTTAATTCGTGATAAGTCGATCTTTGAATCATAGGTTATAAACAACAAGATAATACCTGATGTGAATCGATTAGCCGTTTCTGATGAGTTGCCAGAGGTCGAAAAATATGTTTAAATCGTTTTGGAACCAACGTCCCCCACCGTGTCTATGAAAATAAGCTTCTAACCTTAGCATCACAAATAGTTGGGACGGCATCAATCTCAGGCCGGTTACGAGATAAGAAGGAGTGATGATTGCACGGGCATAAAGAAATATCCAACAAACCACGGGTCGCATGTACGCTACTTCACGTCACCTTCCTCGCAGTTGCCGCCTGGATATTCTTCGGCGGCAGAGCCACGACCCTTTTGACCTGGCTTGAGGTATACATGCCAGATGGCGGCAATCTGGGCCATCGCATCCTTCTCTTCTCCTTTGGCGTTGTCCTATTCGCAAGGATGACGCTCACATTATTCGTTTTGCTCAAGCGACGGTTTGCATGGAACGAACTTGGGGGAGTCGCTTTTGCTTTGTTTGTTTATCAGGTAGGTTTTTCATCGCTCGGAGCAGGAGAGACAACATATCCGGGATTTCTCGATGCGGTGGCCATCGGCCTCTTTCTATTCGGAAGCTATATTAACACAGGCTCTGAACTTCAACGCAAGAGATTCAAGGACGATCCCAAGAATCGTGGCAGACTATATACAGGGGGTCTGTTCAGGTTCGCACGTCACATAAACTACTTCGGCGATATTCTCTGGGTATCTGGGTGGGCGATTGCAACGAGAGACATTCGATCAGCATTGATTCCGATCGCACTCACAGCTGGATTCGTCTTCGCGTTCATCCCTTCCCTCACCGAACACCTGAGAACAACCTATGGTGAACAATTTAATGAGTGGTCGAACCACACAAAGGCTCTGATACCATACATATACTGATAGGTAAGTGCATTAGAGTCCAAAAAGATATGGAAGGTTATTGAAGAAAAAGAGCTCTGGATGGATGTCGATGACCGTTCGGGCGATTCCACTCCCGATGCCCGTCCCCAACCTGCCATTTATCAGCGCTATTGGGTCGCCGATGAAAGCAGCGCAGCGGGTACCGGGAAAACCAAGGAACACTATTACACCCAAGAAGATCCCCCTTTCCATACAGAATGGGAGGTAATATATGACTGGTAAACCCGAGAAGGAAGAAGGAGCGATGACGCTTTATGTCCGGGGAAAACGAACTTGCGCATGTCACAAAAAGGTGGGCGGGAATCGGTAAAGAATTGTTTACAAGTGCGGACAACTACGTGCTCCAGATCTCTGAAAGCGTGCCTGCCGATAATGTGGTTCGACAACTCATTCTAGCCGCTGTCATGTGTATCGACATGGTTCTCAAGGAATAGGAACCGGTTGAGTCTTGCAGGTATTGATCAGACGCCCAATCTTTTCAATCTCTATGACGATTTGATCCCCATCATTCATATAAACCGACGGCTGACGAAAGGCCCCTACCCCGTGTGGTGTTCCCGTTAGAATCACGTCCCCCGGGGCCAGAGTGAAGTTCCTTGATAAAAAACTCACGAGTTGAGGGATCTTGAACAGCATATCCCGGGTGTTGCTGTCCTGCATGATTTGACCGTTCAAGCTACTCTTAATATCAAGATCATGCGGATCTTCAATATCGTCAGGCGTCACAATCCTGGGTCCAAGGGGGCAGAAGCTGTTCAGGGTCTTCCCCCTGACCCACTGCTTGTCACCGAACTGTAGATCCCTCGCACTGACATCGTTTGCGCAGGTATACCCGAAGACAGCTTTCTCGGCCTCTTCTTCAGAGCAGTTATAAGCGGTCTTACCCATCACCACAGCGAGTTCCGCCTCAAAATCCACCTTTCTTGTTAATTCCGGATTCCACGTGATCGCGTCTTTGTGGGCAGCAAGGGTGTTTGGGAATTTGGCAAAAATGAGGGGGCTTTCCGGGATTTCGGCCTTACCCTCCCGAATATGATCAAGGTAGTTCAATCCGATGCCGATGATTTTGGAGGGTCTGCTGATACAGGGGGCGTATCTGATCTGATCCAAAGGAATGGACTTTCCCGTGGGCTTGCAGATTCGATCGCTCTCTATGAAGTCAAGCATATCACCTGTAAAATCCAGGGGAACAAGGCTATTGTCTTCAATTACGCCTACTCTAATCTGATTTTCGCTATAGTATTGAGCTATTTTCATATATACCCCTGTGTATCATCTCCAAATTAGATGGTTTCCGCGTAACGCCAAGAAGCCTTGGGACCTAATGAAATTCATACGTTAAGGATTCGAGGATCCGAGGATTCCAGGGTTCCCCGTAAAAGGCAACGGGATCTTCGACAAGCGCAAAGGCGAAGGGCACGAAAGAGCTTTAACGTTGAAACCCACGTGCAGTTCTATGTAGAACCAGAGGCTCACGCAGCGTTTCATCGATGATGGAATCAATGATGTGATTCACCAGTCTTGGACAGCAAAGATCCCTGTTACTATTAGGAGACAAAACCAAGCTACTTGATGGGCGGCAAAGCAAAGGAGAACAAGCCTTCATCAAGATCGGGACAATCCAGTAATCAGGACTCCCTCTGGCGTTTTTACTCCCATTCTATGGTGCCGGGGGGTTTGGAAGAGATGTCATATACCACACGGTTCACGCCCCGGACCTGGTTAATAATCCGATTCGATATCCTGCCTAAGACGTCATAGGGAATTCGGGTCCAATCCGCCGTCATGGCATCCAGGCTGTCCACGCTCCGGATGGCGATGACATTTTCATAGGTCCTCTCATCGCCCATCACCCCAACGGTCCTCACTGGGAGCAAAACGGCAAAAGACTGCCATACCTTTTCATAGAGGTCCGCCTTCCGGATTTCTTCAAGCAGGATCACATCGGCCGAGCGCAATATCTCAAGTCTCTCATGGGTGATTTCCCCTAAAATTCTTACGGCCAAACCGGGGCCCGGAAAGGGCTGACGCATGACCAGAGCCCGGGGCAGGCCCAGTTCAAAACCTACCTGCCGTACTTCATCCTTGAACAGCTCTCGAAGGGGTTCAACAAGCTCCAGGTTCATGACATCGGGAAGCCCTCCCACATTATGATGACTCTTGATGGTGGCGGAAGGCCCTTTAAAGGAGACACTTTCGATCACATCCGGATACAGGGTCCCCTGAGCCAGGTACCTGGCCTCACCCAATTCCTTTGCCTTCTTCTCAAAGATGGTGATGAATTCCTTTCCTATGATCTTTCGTTTTTCCTCAGGATCTGTCACATCTTTGAGATGCCCTAAGAAATGATCCGTGGCATCCACAAGGTGCATGTCCATGTGGTAATGCTCCTGAAAGAGCTCCATGACCTCTTCGCTTTCCCCTCTTCGCAAAAGCCCGTTATCCACCAGAATACAAGAAAGCTGACTCCCGATGGCATGGTGGAGCAGAACGGCTGTAACCGAGGAATCCACGCCACCTGAAAGTCCGCAGATCACCCTCTCTTCTCCGATGGTCTCTCTCATTTCCTTGATGGTGCTCTTGACAAACGAGGCCATAGTCCACAAAGGTTCGCATCCGCATATTCTGAATAGGAAATTCTTCAGGATTTTGGTTCCGTTCGGCGTATGAACCACTTCAGGATGAAACTGGACACCAAAAATCCTTCGAGACGTGTCAGCCATGGCCGCCGTCGGACTGTTTTTGCTGCTTGCCAGAACAGCAAACCCTCTCGGCATCTCATCAATCCGATCTCCATGGCTCATCCAGACCATCTCTCCTTCCCGCTCCTCAAAACCATGGAACAGGTCTTCCGCATCGTTAATATTGATGGAGGCGCTTCCATATTCCCGGTCTGCGGCCTTTGATACGACGCCACCCAGCAGGTGCGTTAGGTACTGCATGCCATAACAGATCCCCAGGATCGGGAGGTTCAAGTCCAGAATACCCTTATCTGGCATGGGGGCATCTTTGTCATAGATGCTGGAGGGCCCACCTGAGAAAATGATACCCATGGGAGAAAAGGCCTTTATCTTTTCAAGACTGATGTTGAAGGGATGAATCTCACAATAGACCTGTGTCTCGCGAACCCGCCTGGCAATAAGCTGCGTATATTGGGATCCAAAATCCAGAATGAGGATCTTTTGTGTGTGAAGATTTTCCGTCATGAAATGGTTCTCCTTAAGAAGGTTCCAAGTTCAATGGTTCAGCGTTCAGGGTTAACCTCAAAGCCCTTGAACCGGAAACCCGGAACCTTTGAACCTTTTCTTTATTCCACCCTGTAATTCGGGGGTTCTTTGATGATAATCACGTCGTGTACGTGTGCCTCTGTCAGCCCTGCCGGCGTGATCCGCATGAACTTGGCTTTAGTCTTGAGTGATTCGAGATTCGGACAGCCCACATAGCCCATTCCTGCCCTCAGCCCACCGATCAACTGATAAAGTGTGTCAGCCAGCGGGCCGCGGTAAGGGACTCTCCCCACGATCCCTTCAGGCACAAAATCTCTCTCCTCTTCAACTTCCTCCTGGAAATAACGGTCTTTGCTGCCTTCTTTCATGGCCTCGATGGAGCCCATGCCCCGATACACCTTGTAGCTCCTTCCTTGGACAAGAATGGTCTCACCAGGGCTCTCCTCGGTCCCGGCAAAAAGACTTCCAATCATCACCGAATCTGCCCCCCCTGCCAAGGCCTTGGTAATGTCACCGGAATACTTGATGCCTCCGTCGGCAATAACCGGGACGCCCGATTTCCTGGCCTCTCCCGCGCAATCCATAATAGCGGTCATCTGGGGGACGCCCACGCCGGCAATGATCCTTGTGGTGCAGATGGATCCCGGTCCCACCCCCACTTTTACACCGTCAACCCCCGCACTGATCAAACTCTTAGTGCCTTCAGCCGTGGCCACGTTTCCAGCAATCAGTTCCAGGTCGGGATGTTTTTTCTTGATCTTGCGCACAGCCTGAATCACTCCGTCCGAATGTCCATGGGCCGTATCAATCACCACCACGTCCACCTTGGCTGCGATAAGGCGCTCCACCCTCTCTAGCGCGTCCTCCCCCACGCCTGCAGCCGCGCCTACCTTCAACCGGCCCAGTTCGTCTTTGCAGGATTTCGGGTATTTCTTGACCTTCTCGATATCCTTGATGGTAATCAATCCTTTGAGCTTCCCCTTGTCATCTACCACCAAAAGCTTCTCAATCCGCCTCTCATGGAGGATGGCCTTAGATTCCTCGAGGGTGATACCCATCTTGGCCGTGGCAAGATTCTCGGCGGTCATCACCGCTTCCACTTTCTGATCCAGATTTGTCTCAAATCTCAGATCCCTGTTTGTGATAATCCCGACAAGGTCCCCCTTTTTGACCACCGGCACCCCCGATATTTTGTTCTTCTCCATGATCT
>MAVP01000107.1 GCA_001751075.1 Desulfobacterales bacterium S7086C20
TCCAATGAATATCGGGATGATTTTTTCAAACCACGCGCGCTACCACCCGGATCATCTTGAAGTTGTTTTTAAAGACCAACGCCTAACCCATCTGGAATTCAATAAAAGCATTAACCGCCTGGCAAATGCATTGATGGATATGGGGGTTAAGAAGGGGGACAAAGTTGCAACTGTTCTTCCTAATTGTTTAGAGCAACTTGAAGTGTATTGGGCAGTGGCCAAAATTGGAGCAGTGGCCGTTCCTTTCAGTATACTTTTGCGAGGCAAGGCCATGGCTACCTTGCTTAGAGATTCAGATACAGAGACCATTATAACAAACTCTACTTTTGTTGAGACTATTAATTCTATCAAGCCTGAACTCCCTGCAATTGCAGATGACAGATACTTGGTAATTGATGCCGGAGATATACCAGGATATCGAGATTATCATGCGTTAAAAGCAGTTGCCAGTGATCAGGAACCAGAGGGTATTGAGATCTCTAAAGACGATCAGTTCGATATTATGTACAGTAGTGGGACTACTGGTATGCCAAAAGGGATCGTTCACACACATTATATTAGAGCTCAGTACGGACAGTGCTTTGCCGCATCCTATCGTATGACACCAGAGAGTGTTACCATGCATGCTGGGGCAATAGTTTTCAATGGAGCCTTTGTTGATATGATGCCAACTGTATATGTAGGGGCAACATATATTCTCCTTCCGCAGTTCGATCCAGTTTCATATATAAAAACAATTGAACGAGAAAAAGTGACCCATGCAATGATGGTGCCTGCGCAGATCATTGGAATGCTGAATGCGCCAAATTTTTCTCCCAAGTCCTTGGAATCACTTGAAATGATACTCTCACTCGGAGCCCCTCTTCACCGACAATATAAAGAACAGATACACAAACTCTTGCCCGGAAGATTTTATGAGCTCTACGGGCTAACAGAAGGGTTTGTAACGGTTCTTGATAAATACGATTTCGAGAGAAAGATGGACTCGGTGGGTACTCCACCAACCTTCTTCGAGATGAAGATCATGAACGAGAAGGGAGAAGAAGTCCCTACTGAGGAAGTTGGCGAAATCTGTGGAAAAGGTCCTATCCTGATGCCCGAGTATTACAAGCGTCCTGACCTGACGGAAAAAGCCATTGTTGATGGCTGGTTGCATTCCGGCGACCTGGGGTATGTTGATGAAGATGGATTTTTGTATTTAATAGACCGCCAGAAGGATATGATCATCTCCGGCGGAGTTAATGTTTATCCCCACGACATTGAAGAGATTATTGTCAAGCACCCAGCCGTTCGTGAGACCGCTGTTTTTGGCATTCCCCATGAGAAATGGGGTGAGACACCTTTAGCCGCTGTGATTCTGCACAAACCGGGCTCTATTACACCAGAAGAACTCAAAGATTGGATCAACGATAATGTGGAAGCCAAGTTTCAGCGTGTTTCAGAGGTCGTCTTCATGGATGATTTTCCGCGAAATGTTGCGGGGAAAACACTGAAACGCGAAATGCGAGTGCCCTATTGGGAGGGGAAGGAAACAAAACTTTAGTCAGAACACAGTTCGCTACTGAAAGTGATAAGACCAGTAAAACGTCAAAGTCAGTCGGATTCTCTACAAAATCCCCCTCTATCCCCTTTTAATAAAGGGTGACTTAAGATTTCCCCCCCTTTGAAAAAAGGGGTTAGGGGGGATTTTGAAATCAAAGACATTTCATATTAAAATCATTATGTTAAATATAATTATGACTTAGCCCTGGTGATAAGACTAAGAGGTTTGATTCCTATTCTGAAAATGCTATAAAAGGAGGTGATATGATTTTTCTCAGGCAAAAGGCGGTATCAACTTAACGGTAGTATCCAGAGGAATGGAACCGTAACAACCTAATTTCATAACCATAGCCAGAAAAAGGAGGGAGTAAGATGAAAAAGAATTATGTAAGGCAAATTTTTCAAGGTGTCACATTGGTCGCCATGGTCTTTGCCCTGGTCACCCCAACGGCCATAGCCGCTGAGCCGATCAAAATCGCCAATATTGAGGCCCTGAGCGGTCCGTTCGAGCAATTTGGTAATCAGGCCCGCGTCGGCTTCAAAATGGGCTTGGAGTATGCCACTAACGGCACCATGAAGCTTCTGGGCCGGCCTGTTGAAATTATCGTCAAGGATTCTCAGATCAAACCGGCCATCGGCAAACAGCTGCTTACCGAGGCTTACAAAGACGACAAAGTTGATCTGGCCGTAGGGCCAACTTCTTCTGCCGTTGCGATGGCCATGCTTCCCGTGCCTCAGGAGTTCAAGAAAATACTGGTTGTGGAACCTGCTGTCTCAGATACCATTACCGGAAAGGACAGCAACCGTTATGTGTTTAAAACCTCACGCAATTCTTCCCATGATGCCATCGGCAATGCCCTGGTTTTGGCGCGACCGGGTATTTCCATTGCAACAGTGGCTCAGGATTACACTTTCGGTCGAACGTTCGTGGGAATATATAAAAAGGCCGTCGAGGCCAAGGGTGCCAAAATCGTCATCGAGGAATTTCTACCCATTAAAACTGTTGATTTTACCGCTTCATCACAGCGCATTATCAAAGCCATGAAGGATTTAAAGGGCGAAAAATACCTGTTTCTCAACTGGGCCGGCAAGGGCAACCCTTTAAAAAAATTTCATGCCATGAAGCTGGATGAAAAATACGGCATCAAATTGACCACGGGCGGTAATATCATTCCGGGGCTCAAGGGTTTTAAACCCTTTGCTGGGATGGAAGGGTCCGGCTATTATTACCACACAAACCCGGACAACAAGATGAATGACTGGTTGATTACCGAACACAAAAAGCGTTTTAAAGGAATGCCGCCGGACTTCTTCCACTGTGGTGGCTTTGCCGCCGCTATGTTTGTCGCTGAGGCTATCAAAAAAGCCGGCTCAACCGATACCGAAGCGTTGATAGCTGCCATGGAAGGACTCGAATGGATGACGCCGAAAGGCAAAATGATCATGCGCAAGGAGGATCACCAGGCTCTGCAGCCCATGTTTCACTTCAAACTCAAGGTGGATCCCGATGTCGCCTGGGCTATTCCCGAGCTGGTTAAGGTGCAGACGATTGAGGAGTTGAACATTCCTCTTACCAGGTAGAACACCCAAAAGTGAAGGAATCCGTCGGATGGGCTCCTTCACTTATTCCGGATTCACCACGAACAACAGACCAAATTGAGTTTCACTCAATCTATATTAAAAAGTCCACCATGGATAAAGCACCTGCCATCGAAACCCGGGATCTGACCATTCGCTTCGGCGGTAACATCGCCGTCAATGAGGTCAGTCTGGTATTCGAAGAATATCACCTTAAGTCTATTATAGGCCCCAACGGTGCCGGAAAAACCACCCTGTTCAATCTTATCAGCGGCCAATATAAACCTACCTCCGGACGAGTATACCTTAATGGTGAGGATGTCACCGGTCTGGATCCAGCCAGCCGGACGAAGCTGGGCATTGGCAGGTCTTTTCAACTGACCAATATCTTTCCGACGCTTACAGTGTTGGAGAACGTTCGTCTGGCGCTGCAGTCCAAGGTCGATGTCGGCATGGTTTTCTGGCACCACTGGCGTTCATACACGGAGCTGGAAGACCGGGCTTACGATCTCTTAAAACAGGTGCTTTTGGAGGATCGCTGGAGGTATGCGGCCAGCACTCTGACTCACGGTGAGCAGCGCAAACTGGAGATCGCCATACTTTTGGGTCTGGACCCGGCAGTACTGCTACTGGACGAGCCAACGGCCGGAATGAGCATCGAAGAAGTTCCCGCCATTTTGGAGATCATTCAGGATATCAAGGCGGCACACAACAGGACGATCCTGCTGGTGGAGCACAAGTTCGATATGATTATGACCGTTTCCGACACAATTGCCGTGCTCAAGGAGGGACAGTTGATCTGTGACGACACACCCGAGGCGGTGTCCAACAACGAAAAGGTTCAGGCCGCCTATTTGGGGGGAGGTGTGAAACATGGCTGAGTCCATCCTGTCCCTTAAAGAGGTTCACACCTATATCGTTCAGCACCATATTTTACAGGGTGTTACTCTTGATGTTACGGCCGGTCGGCCGACGGTCTTTTTGGGACGTAACGGGGCCGGTAAATCGAGCACCTTGCGGGCAATAATTGGTCTTAACCCTGTCACGTCGGGTGAGATACATCTGGCCGGCCGGCCTATACAGGGCCGCAAGCCGTACGAAATTGCCCGTCTTGGGGTAGGGTTTGTAGCTGAAGATCGAGCGGTGTTCTACAACCTGAGTGTGGAAGAAAACATGCGGCTTTCCATGTTTGAAGAGAACGAGCAGGCGTGGAATCGCCTTGAGACAGTTTTAGATCTTTTCCCGGATCTGAAAAGACTTTGGCGTATCAATGCAGGGCTCCTTTCGGGCGGGCAAAAGCAAATGCTGGCCATCGCCCGGGCGTTTGTCAACGATCACCGTATCCTGCTTATTGATGAGCCCTCGAAGGGGTTGGCACCAATTGTGGTCGATCAGGTCGGTGAATCGCTTCTTCAGATCAAAGATAAGACGACCATCATTTTAGTGGAACAGAATTTTCACCTGGCCAGCCTGGTAGGCACGGATTACTTTATTTTAGATGATGGCAGAGTGGTGCACCAAGGTCTCATGGAGGATTTGGTGGAGGATCAGGCGTTGAAGCAGAAGTACCTGGGAATCGGCTGAAACCAGTCAACTATTCAACGATGTCAGTAATTTTAATATTCAATCCCTTTGTTTGAAGGATAAGTAAAATATGACCTCAGATGCAGCATCGGTTGAGATAGATATGGAATCAGGTTTTAACACTAAAACCTGGGCGATTCGGATCGCTTCGATTGGTATCTGGTTTTTGCCACTAATCTGGATCGATCCAACCACTTACATTGTCCTGACAATAGCGGGTTTGGCCTTCGGGATGCTTTTGTTCATGGTCGCTGCGGGCATGACCATTATATTTGGCCTGATGGACGTCCTTAACATGGCCCATGGGGCCCTATTCGCTCTGGGGGCATACAGCGGGGGATACTGGATTCTTAACTTGCTCGAGAAATTTGGTTGGGTCGAATACGGTACTGCAGTTCAGAGCTTCGGCAGTTTACTGCTCGCTATTTTTGCCGGTGCGCTGGCAGGTGCTCTGCTGGGTATTGTTGTGGAACGGGTCATCATTCGCGGGGTATACGGTGACCACCTTAAGCAAATCATGATTACCATGGGCGTCTTATATGTTATGACCGAAGTAACCAAGATTATTTGGGGAGCTAGCCCGGAAGTTGTTCTGGTACCCATGATGTTTCAGGGAAGCTACGATATTTTTGATGTGATTGTCGGCAAATTCAGGGTGGTGGCCCTCATTGTAGGACTGGCCATGTTTGCAGGCATCCAATTAGTCCTCATGAAGACCAAGCTTGGCCTCATCGTTAGAGCGGGCGTAGAAAATCGGGAGGGGGTCCAGGCGGCAGGTTACAACATTAACCGCATATTTACCGGCGTGTTTACGGTCGGGGCAGCTCTGGCAGGCGTAGGAGGTACCATGTGGTGTATCTTTCAAGAACAGGTCTACCCCGAGATCGGTCTGGAAAATATAATATTTGCCATGATTGTAGTCATCATTGGTGGACTGGGTTCGGTCACAGGTAGTTTTCTTGGTGCCATCATTGTGGGCCTGTCCTTTAACTATGTGGCCTTTCTTTTACCGAAACTGGCCATGGGTGTAAACATTCTCATCATGGCAACTATTCTACTGATTCGCCCGTGGGGATTAATGGGTAAGGAATAAATAATTGATTTCGGAATGCGGATTTAGGTGGAAAGGATAAATTGTCGCAACTTGAATATGATCGTCTGACAACCAATATCAATGAGCGTGAATGATGATTAACGATATGACTCCGGTTCAACGTGATCGGTTACGAGAGCAGCAGACCAAGTATAATCGACCGTCCTTTTGGATACAAGTGGCCCTGGTGGTCGTTTTAATTTTGGTACCATTGGTGCCATCGTTTCGCGTAATGGATATGGTAGCCAAGATTATGATTTTCACTGTGGTTGTGGCTTCATATGATTTAATTCTTGGATATACCGGTCTACTCTCATTTGCACACGCGATGTTTTTCGGTATAGGTGCGTATTCGGTGGCGCTTTTGTGCTATCATTCGAGCTCTCCTCAGTGGTACCACCTTATTTTAGCTGTTGTTGCCGCCCTGACTTTGAGTGTGATTCTGGCCCTAGTGCTTGCTTTTTTCTCTCTGCGAACAAAGGCGATATTTTTTGCCATGCTGTCACTCGCTCTGGCCGATTTTTTTCACATTTTGGGCATGACATGGAGTGATCTGACCCTCGGCGAGGATGGTATTACGTTCAGCCTACCGGGAATTCTGAATGTAGAATGGTCGGGGGTTAATCTTCTCGGTGTTCATTTTACTCCGCGAGTTATGACCTATTATCTTATCCTGGTTGCGGCTGTGTTTCTTTTTATGGGTCTACTGCGCTTTGTCCGTTCGCCTGTGGGTCGGGTGCTCAAATCCATTCGCGACAACGAGCAACGGTCCACAGCATTGGGATATAAAACCTTCCGTTATCAGATCTATTCAATTGTTTTTGGTTCCTCTATTGCGTCTTTAGGCGGAATACTGTTTGCTGTTTGGCTGCGATTTGTAGATCCTGAAAGTGTCCTAGGCGTGTTCAGTATGGTTGATTATCTGCTGATGGTCATCATCGGGGGCCTGGGCACCTTATACGGTAGCATTATTGGAGCAACATTTTTTATGGCGACTCAGGCCTGGTTGCCTGACTTACTAAAAGGCATAGCGGCCTTTTTTCCTGATTATGAGATCATCCACCGCATAGCCGAGCGTTGGATGGCCTTTCTGGGGCTTATGTTCATTGTGGCAATCATGGTCTTTCCCAAGGGCGTGGTGGGTACGGTGCGGGAAATAATTGACCGGCGCAAGGCATCCGGCGCCGGTTAACCTCCAAGCAAAATACAGGGTAGCCGTTCACGGGTTCAGAGGTTCAAGGTTGCGTTCTTGTCCCCGGACTCCATTTTGGAGGAGTATTTATGTAAGAAGCACCCGACTTCGTCATTCCCAATCTGAAAATTGGCGGTGTGTTGGCAATTATGTGGTAAAACCAGCATTTTTTACAAGGACTTCGGTGCTTCAATTTTGTCCTTGTCCCTAACCCTCGTATCTGACTCCGCAATGCTGGAGTCTCTTTTTCGATCAAACTGGCAGCTTCGGCGGTCAGAGGCGGCGCTGAACGTTGAACCCTGAACCTGTGAACGCTTACAATACAGGAGAGGCATAAAGAGAACAATCATGTCCGAGCCGATTATGAAAAAGGTCAAGGGAGACGGCCTGCAAATCAATTTGGCCATCTGGGAAGGGTCTGGAAAACCAATCATCTCCGTGCATGGAATTACAGCCAATTGCCGATCATGGGATGTTTTGGCATCTGCGTTATCTCCACGTCACCGTTTGATTGCCATGGATCTGCGGGGAAGGGGCCTTTCAGACAAACCTCAATCCGGATACTCTTTAGAACATCATATGAGGGATATTGTTTGCCTGATGGATGAATTGGGTCTTGAGCAGGCCGTACTGATGGGACACTCATTAGGTGCATTCATATCGCTGGCATTTGGGGCGCGATATCCAGATAGGGTTGATCGCCTTATCCTTGTTGATGGGGCAGGAAAACTCTCACAAGAACAATTTGATCATGTATTCGCAGCCATCAAACCTGCCTTAGATCGGCTGGGTAAGGTTTTTCCCTCAGCCGATGACTATATCAACCTAATGAAATCATCACCATTTATTCATCCCTGGTCCCCTGCTATTGAAGGATACTATCTCTACGAATTGGAAAATGTTGAAGGCGGTGTAAGATGTAATATCAATCCTGCCCACATACAGGAGGAATCAGGAAATGTCAGGAAATTTGAACCAGACATGTTTTATTCAAAGGTACTTTCCGATGTGCTGATATTAAAGGCAACCGAGGGATTAGCAAGTCAAGATGATCTTTTACTACCTGAAGCGGTTGTGGATAGGATGGTAAATGAGATCCCTCATGCCAAAAGATTTGATGTAGAGGGTGTCAATCACTATGGAGTAGTGTTCCAACCTCACCCTAAAAGAGACAGGGCAATCCTTGATTTTTTAGAAGGTTAATCGTAAGTTCTCAATAATCCCGGGCTGTATTAGAAAATCCCCCCTGGCCCAGACCTGGTCTTGATACGTTGCGAGAGCGGCTGATCGAACATAACTGACTCGTTAGATCACGACATATGACCAACAAGTCGCGCCAGGGCAGGCCTCAATCCCCCTTTGCAAAAGGGGGAAGAAGTCGGAATGCCCGTACTTATTAAGATGTTACGATTAATCAAGGTAAGCTTGTGAAAGCATTATGCGCCCTGCCTTCAAACCCAGATAAATCAAGGATAAGCAG
>MAVP01000108.1 GCA_001751075.1 Desulfobacterales bacterium S7086C20
GCATTTCGCAATCATTCAACGTACGATAAGTACGCCTCATGATTACAAAATTTGCACGCCTTGAATTTGAACTTTTTACAAAACCGTCTAAATATGACTTTTTACGATTTTATAAAGTCTCAGAGTCCTTTCCTTTCATTATGCCGGAATGAAGTTCTGCTGCCATATCATGGTAGGCATCAATGGTCTTCCAATATTTTTTGATCATCTTGTCATATTCTTCATTTGTATCAAAAGCCGCCCTGTCAGGAAAGTACAACTTGCGTGCAGCACGTTTTTGTATGTCACTTTTGTCGGCTGATTTAGGCATAGGGTATCAAGCAATTGACAAAAAAGGGTCGCCTTTTGCGGTATTTCTACGATTTGTGTATGCGAAATTAGTGCCAACAGAAGGTTTTCTTTGGTAAGTAAAAAAGGAGGGGACCGTTCCCTGATCCCTGATAATCCATGATCCCTGACCCCCGTGAACTGTTACCTGGGCGGCTCACGCCTTAAAAACATCTCCCGGGCATACTCCATGGTCTTTTTTGTGATCCTTGCTCCACCCAGCATCCTGGCCAATTCCTGTATCCGGGCTTCACCCTCCAATGACATAATAGTTGTTCGAGTACGCCCACCACGAACACCTTTTTCGATCCTGAAATGGTTTCTCCCAAAACAGGCAATCTGAGGTAGGTGGGTAATACATATGACCTGATGAAACCGGGCCAGTGATTCCAGCTTCTTCCCAACCATTTCAGCCATACCACCACCAATGCCTGCATCTACCTCATCAAAAATGAGTGTCTCAACGGCATCCTTCGTGGCAAGCATAGATTTCAAGGCAAGCACAATCCTGGACAGTTCCCCACCTGAGGCAATATGGGCAAGTGGTCTGAGTTCCTCACCTATGTTGGGGGCAATTAGAAACTCGACACGGTCTATTCCTGTTGCCTCCATGCCCATACCGTCTAAAACAAGATGTGGGTCAGTATCTTCACCAACGGGAACCTGTTTGAAACTAACCTCAAAACGCGTCTTTGCCATCCCTAGAGTTGCCAATTCCTTTTGAACGAATTGAGCTAAATGAACAGCCGCCTTACGCCTTTTGTCAGAAAGCTCACGGCAAAGTCTGCCCAATTCCTTGTGGACTCCGGTAAGTTCCGTCTCTGTCTGATCTATCTTTCCCGGCAGAGAGGTTACCTTCTCAAGCTCCTCTTCAGCTTCACTACCATAGGCAATTACCGATCCAAGAGATCCACCATACTTGCGTTTGAGCTTTTCCAAGGTGTATAAACGTGATTCAATAACCTCTAGACGGTCAGTATCAAAGACTACACCCTGCAAATAATCTTGCAGCCCACTGGCAACATCCTCCATATCAAAAGCTGCTGCTTCAAGCCTTTTTGTGACACCTGATAAGGCTTGGTCAATCTTGCAAAGTGTTTGAAGTTCTTTACTGATAGCGGCAAGGCGTTCAACCACCGCCCCATCAATGCCATAGAGCAAATCCACACACTTGCCGACGGTCTCATACAAACGTTCAGCATGCCTTAGTCGCTGCCTTTCCCGCTCTAGCTGATCATCTTCTCCTAAGAAAAGCTCGGATTGTTTTATCTCACGAACCTGAAACTCAAGAAGCTCACGACGTTCGGCCTGTTCGCTTTCTTTCCCCTTTAGCTCAGCCAGATGTCTTATCAGTGGAAGTACCTTCTTGTAACAATCGGAAACCTTATTACAAAGCCTACTAGTCCCCCCAAAGTGATCTAACAGGTAAAGGTGTTCTTCCGATTTTAACAGGCCCTGATAGGCATGTTGACCTGATATACTCGCAAGGTGAGCGCTGATCTCAGAAAGCATGTGGCCTGTAGCCAACCTGCCGTTGATATAGATCTTGTGCCGACCATTTTTGTGAATTATCCGACGAATCAGCAACCCTTCTGTCAGATCAAAGCCCTGTGCTTGGGCAACTTTTGATGCACCGCTTTCATAAGGGACCTCGAATAGGGCCTCCAACTCTGCCATCTCTTCAGAGCTTCTAATCATCTCCGCAGAAGCCCGTCCTCCCATAATCAGATTTACCGCATTTAGGAGAATCGATTTGCCGGCGCCGGTCTCCCCGGTCAATACGCTCAATCCGCCCCGAAAGCTGACCGACAGATCGTCAATAATGGCAAAGTTTTTTATGGCGAGTTCGCGAAGCATTTTTTTGGTGGTCAGTTGCCGGTTACCAGTTGTCAGTCTCTTGCCTTCAGCCTCTAGCCTACAACCTAAGACCCTCAATGAGCCCCTCAAAGATCTCATTGAGGGCCACAATCGCTGGAGTATCCTTTGGCAATTCCATCGTGGGACGTCCTTCGGTATCGTAGCTACAAATCATCTCATCTTCCGGCACACAGCCTGCCAGATCTAATCCTGATTCTTCCACGACATCCTTGACAGCAGCCGGCAAACCGTCTTTTACCCGATTTACAATCACATATTCCCTTGCGACATCCACCTTTAATTCCCGAACCAGATCCCGAATCCTCTTTGCCGCCTGTATCCCTCGCTGCGTCGGATCGGATATGATCAGCATGATATCAGCCTTTCGAACTACCAAACGACTAATATGCTCCATACCGGCCTCATTATCCATGACTATAACCTTGTAGTTATCGCATAATCTCTCCATGTATTTGGATAAGAGCGTATTCGCATGGCAATAACAACCGGCGCCTTCCGGCCGGCCCATCACAATCAAGTCATAGTCTTTGCTCTCAACAAGGGCCTCCTCAATCTTGTATTCCATGTAGAGATCTCTGGTCATGCCGGTTGGCACCCCACTTTTCATCCCTTCTCTGGCATCACCTAAAGTCGCTCTTACTTTAACACCAAGGACCTCATTTAAGTTTGCATTGGAATCGGCATCAACAGCCAGTAACGGCTTTAGGCCTCTTTTTAAGAGAAATCTGATAAACAATCCTGCAATGGTGGTCTTACCCGTGCCCCCCTTGCCTGCCATGGCGATAGTCATACTCATTGCGCTTCCCTCTCCCTTTTGGCTACTTGACGGCTCTTTTCAAGATATTTACTCACATTATGAAAAAAACGGCTCTCTGTATGGGGAAGAAAAAGTGCTGCCATATATTTATCCATAAACGACTGGTTATCGCTTAATTCAACGTTTGTCATCATCTTTGCGACACGCTCCACCTCATTTAGCATCCCCTTATAAAGGCAAGCCAACCGTGCTCCCATTATGGAACCATTCCCGATGAAGTGGAATTTTTCGACGGGAAGGTCAGGGAAAAGGCCGATCAATTTTCCCTTTTCAAGATTGATATAGTGGCCGAAAGCTCCGGCAATAACTATCTTCTCAATATCTTCGAACGAAAATGAAAGGCTACTAAGAAGTGTCTGACACCCGGCAAACAAGGCGCCCTTGGCACGAACGAGGTTTTCTATATCCACTTCAGTAATGACAATGTCCTGTTCTGTGGCGGAATCCTTGGCCCAGACCAAGACATATTCACCACCGGATCCTCCGGATCTTACACGTTTAGAAGACAGTTTCTGTTCAAACTTGCCATTCTGGTCAATAACACCGGCAGAAAGCAACTCTGCAAGGATACTGATCAATCCGGACCCGCATATGCCACGGGCCCTTGACTTCCCAACGGTCACCACCATAGGCTCTAAGGTTATCGGATTGATATGAAAACCTTCAATAGCTCCGATATCGGCCCTCATTCCGTGTCTAATGCCGCCTCCTTCAAAGGCAGGTCCCATGGAACAAGCCGCACAAGCAAGTAACTCTTTATTTCCCAAAACAATCTCGCCGTTGGTCCCAATATCAATATAGAGTGTCAGTTCTTCTCCCTGGGATATGCCGGCCCCAAATATTCCAGAAACGATGTCACCCCCAACATAGCTTGCCACCGAAGGAAATGTGTACAGTCGCACACCATCGGGAAGGTCGATACCAATATCGGCCGCCCGCTCAAGGGGCATAAAGCCGGCCGCGGGCACATAAGGGGCTTCCCTTATGTAGCGCGGTTCCACACCTAAAAGGAGGTGTGTCATAGTGGTATTTCCTGCTGCACAAACAGCTGAGATATTTTCCTTTGAATTTCCACTTTCTTCCAAAAGCTTGTCAATAAGTTGGTTGATGGAAGCAACAACCGCGGTTTGCATTTTTTTCAGTCCATCACCCTTTTGCGCAAACACAATACGGGTAATAACATCGTCCCCGTACTTGATCTGATTGTTGTATACTGACTTGTCCGCTCCCACCTTGCCTGTGTTAAGATCCACAAGCTGTGCACTCACAGTTGTTGTCCCAACATCCAAGGCAAGGGCCAGATTTTTATCACTTGTATCTCCGCCTTCCACGCGCACGAGCCTTGGCAAGCCCTTTTTCTCACTCGGTAATAGACCCAATTCCTGTGCCGGATCAGACATTACAGTAGCTGTAACAGACCAGTCGTTATCTCTTAGAATCTTCGGCAATACCCTGAGGCATCGCATTTCTGTAGAGACAGCCTCTATGCCATGCTGCTTTTTCAGCCCTGACAAAAACCGTGACAGGTCACTTATATTCTCCCCAAATGAGGGTTTATTAAGTCGGAGTGGAACTTTTGTAACAATAGGATCGAGCTTCCAATCGGCAGCCAAAGGTATCGGTTCAAGTTCAGAAACCGTTCGCTCGGCTTTGCCCATATCCAGCTTCTGAGCTACGAAACCTTCAGCGCCTCTTGACTCAGGAGGAATCTGGATTAAACAGTCTGAAACGACAGACGTCCTACACGCCAAGCGCCACCCCTTATCGAATTCCTCCGCTGTGATGTTTTCGTTTTCTTGGCTTTCAACATCGCCTGTTTCCAATATTACACGGCACTTTCCACACACCCCCTGCCCGCCACACGATGCATTTATGTGTACCCCGGCGGCAAGGGCCGCATCCAACAGGTTCGTACCCTGATCAACGCGAATGGAAACATCGCTCGGTTTAAATGTAATTGTGTGTTTCATGGGTTAACCTTTTTGCCCGTAGCTTCTCAAAAAGTCCGGATGCCACTCAGGGCGAGCCCTTAATAACACACTTAGATGCTAATGTCACTATGTCACGGTCGTCTATGTTCCAGGGATTTCCCGGAGGTGGAGATTATCCACATACCTGGTCTCCATCTATAAATGGCTCATTTCTGGATGAGAACTAGCTGATCATCCGGATGTCTCATGAGACACTTATGCCCCATGTTGAAATATGAGACACATTGCCACGCTTATTGAGGCCTCGCCTTGATGGTGCATCTCCTGTTCCATGTCACTGTAACAGACTATTAACATAGATAATCTGTGGCTTTATCACAGCCTTCTTCTTTCGGCCCTTTCACCTGTGAACAAATTTTTTTCTCTCATGCTACCTATGCCGTATTTCAGGCAGGACTCTGGTAAAGTGTTGGATAATTCAATTGGTTGGCCCCTTGCCGGCCCCACTGGAAATTGTGTGTGGGACATAAGTGTCTCAGGTATTCTGCCATGACATTGGTGCCGCAATAGCCAGCACTGATCATAACACATAGATATTACCGAAGATAAGCCATCTCAGCCCCTGTGATCTGAGCCTGGCACGGATATTGATATTATGGGTATGCATGAGTTCTCAAATAATACTTCCTACGAATGGATCTTAGTGATGAAGCCATGTGATCAAAGTATTAAGAAAACTTTTCAATTGGTGGATAATATGCTTAACTTGGCGGATGAAGGAGACGCCGTACGTGAAGACGATGGCTGCGGCATACTCTATGGCGTCTTGAGGGATTCTGCCTTTAAGATCAAGAAACTGGCAGAAACGGAAAAAGAGACCCACATCAAGAAGGGCTGGTGGACGGAATAAGAAAGGAACATACTCACCGCGGCCTTTACGTCTGCGGTGAGCCAAAATACGAAAGGAGACACAAAATGAGCGATTTGAAGGGGAGTCAAACAGAAAAGAACATTTTAACTGCTTTTGCCGGCGAATCTCAGGCTCGGAACCGTTACACTTACTTTGCGAGCCAGGCAAAAAAGGATGGTTATGTCCAGATGCAGGCCATCTTTGTAGAAACTGCAAACCAGGAAAAGGAGCATGCCAAAAGGCTTTTCAAGCTTCTTGATGGGGGAGAAGTGGAGATCTCTGGATCCTTTCCCGCCGGCGTTATTGGCGCTACCTTAGAGAACTTGAAGGCCTCAGCTGCAGGAGAAAACTACGAGCACACCCAGATGTATCCGGGGTTTGCCAAGGTTGCCCGCGAAGAAGGCTTTGAAGACATCGCCAAGATTTTTGAAGCAATTGCCGTGGCAGAAAAGCAGCACGAAAAACGGTATCTTGATCTTGCAGCCAACATTGAGGCAAACCACGTGTTCAAACGGGAAGGCAAGGTTGTGTGGCAGTGTCGCAATTGCGGATATCTTCACAAGGGAGAGTCCGCCCCTGACACTTGTCCTGCTTGTGCACACGACCAGGCACACTTCGAACTGTTGGGGGAAAACTGGTAGTTACAACCTTGATGGACTCGTAAAAAGTCCACAAACAGACGACACAGTAAAAAACTCCAGATGCAAGGCGCGCGAAGATTGAGGAATGAGGCGTACTTATCGTACGTCGCAGTGACGAAAGATGAAGCGCAACGCCGCAGATGGACTTTTTACGAAGTCGTTAAACTTTAACAAGGGCCGTCGGCATTGAGACTGCCCATGAAAGGAGGAGACAGATGGGAAACAAGATTCTACTCGCGGTGGATAACTCAAATAATGCACTGAAGGCTGTTAAGTATGTAACAAAAACGGCCAAGCCTGATTCTGTGGTCACTATGTTAAGCATATTGCCCGACCCGATAGCTGCATGTGAGTTAGACGGCCCTTCTCTGGCACCCATATTTAAGGCGAACGTGAAAACATTTTGCACAATAGAAGATGCCAAAAAGGCAGCCGTGGAGGGGTTTATGGAAGAGGCCAAAAAGGCCCTCGTTAAGGCCGGCTTTGTTTCCAAGAATATTGCCGTGAGGGTGCGAAAGAAAAAGGTGGGGATTGCCAGAGACATCTTGAAAGAGGCCGAAAATGGGAAATACGACACCCTGGTCATAGGAAGAAGAGGCATCACGGGTATCAAGCAGTTTGTATTCGGAAGCGTTTCCAACAAGATCGTCCAGCTTGCAAGAAAAATCGCTGTTATAGTAGTCGACTGAACAAGCATAGGCTTGTGATCGCCCGCCCGCCGGCAGGCTATGAGCTGCCGGGCGGAACCGGTTCGTTTTCAAAGAATAGGTGACAGCTTCATCATAACGCCAACAAGGCGAAAGAGAGGACAAAAATGACGGAGAGATTGCAAATATACAAATGTGAGGTCTGCGGAAATATTGTAGAGGTCATCCATGAGGGCAAGGGTGAACTTGTGTGCTGCAAGCAACCTATGAAGCTTTTTGTTGAGAACTCTGTTGATGCCGCAAAGGAAAAACACGTGCCCGTTATTGAACATACAATAGGCGGCATAAAGGTCACTGTTGGAAGTGTGGCACACCCGATGGAGGAAAAACACTATATTGAGTGGATTGAACTCATCGCAGATGGGAAGGCCTACCGGCATTTTCTGAACCCAGGTGACGTGCCAGAAGCAACTTTCAATGTGGATGCGGCACAGGTGACAGCCCGCGAGTACTGTAATCTGCACGGTTTGTGGAAAGGTTAAAAGAATCATGATGACATTAGAAGAACTTCGAGATAACTGGAAACTTGCAAGTGTAATCGACTGGGATATGACACCAGAAGACGCAGTGACCTTGTATCTGGAATGGGGAAATAATCCGGCCACAGGAAGAAGACGGATTATGTCTAAAAGCGACGAGTCATTTTATTTTGTTGTGAACACATGGAAAGACCCCGCGATAATCTATTTCATCCGGCGCAACTCCGAAGAGGCAGTTGAGTTGGCCCGGATAGACATGCCGGAAGAACTGAGAAACCGTTTCACTGAGTCGGTCTCACATCTCAAGGGTGTTTATCCCGTGAACGACGAAATCAGGGTGTGGCTGGAGGAACAACTTTACGATTAAGAGGTTAAATAAAAGGCTGCGTGGGCAACCATAAGAATCCATCGATACAACCCAGAACGCTGGAAAGAGGATGAACTCATGGTAGAGCCAGAAGAGATGTATCAATGTCAGACTGTTAATTGTGGCTACATTTATAATCCCGACAAGGGAGACAGGAAGGGAAAGATTCCTAAGGGGACATCTTTTGAGGATTTGCCGGATACCTGGAGGTGCCCGGTTTGTGGTGCAACCCAGAAGTCTTTTCGGCCACTGGCAGGGCCTGGTTCTATTAAGGAACAACAAGGGGCCTAGGTGAAGGCCCTGTCGTACCCAACACTGTTTTTACTGCGCCAGAAACGTTTTAACGACTATATCGTTC
>MAVP01000109.1 GCA_001751075.1 Desulfobacterales bacterium S7086C20
GGACAAGGATATTGAGCTCGGTGCAGTCCTCTGGGTTAAGTTTCATGACATGAAGTAAATGTGAGCTGAATTCAATAGTTGACGACTTCGTAAAAAGTCCATCTGCGGCGTTGCGCTTCATCTTTCGTCACTGCGACGTACGATAAGTACGTCTCATTCCTCAAGATAGCGCCACTAAAGTGGCTTGAGAACAGTAAGCGCGCCTTGCATCTGGAGCTTTTTACTGTGTCGTCTGTTTGTGGACTTTTTACGAGTACATCAAAACTGTGGCTACGAGACCACTAAAAAAACATCGAAGACGGAGGAATATGAAGGTTTTAGTATACGGATCGGGGGGACGGGACCACTGCCTGGCAGACAAATACGGCGACAGTCAACATGTAGACAAGGTCTTTTTTTGTCCGGGAAACCCAGGGGTTTTATATACTTCAAAAGGTCACAGCGAAAGAAAACTCATAGAACTTGTAAACCTGAGGGAATTTGAAAAAGTTGCTGACTTCTGTATCGAACAGGGTGTGGACCTGGTCGATGTGGGATCTGAAAACCCGCTGGGTGAAGGGCTTATCGATCTTTTGAATTCCAGGGGAATACAAACGGTGGGGCCCAAGCAGGAGTATGCAAGTCTTGAGAGCGATCGGGCATTTACAGACGATCTCCTGAAGCGTATAGGTGTTCCAAAACCGGAATATCGGGTCTTCGATGACCCGGAAAAGGCCAAGGCCTATGTTAGAAACATTGGCTATCAGGTCGTGGTCAAGGCCAACGGCCTTGCCGCCGGAAAAGGCGCTATTGTGTGTGATGAAGTACCCGACGCCATAGAAGCCATCGACATGATTATGGTGGAAAAGTCCTTTGGGGATTCAGGCAATAAGGTCGTGATTGAAGAACGCAAGTATGGTACGGAACTCTCGTTTTTTGTCTACCTTGACGGCAAACACGCATTACCACTTAGGATGTTTGCTCAGGACTACAAACCCGCCTTTGACACTGAAGACACAGAGTCAATTGAAAAGTTCGGGGGGAATCTAAATACGGGCGGAACCGGATGTTATTGTCCGCACAAGCTGGTAAGTCCCTGGCTTGTCAACAGGATTATCAAAGAGATTGTAAACCCTACAGTAAATGAAATTTACAATCACTTGGGCTGGCAATACAAGGGAGTCCTTTACTTTGGCCTTAATCTGGACCCATACGAAAACCTGGATGTCTTTGAGATTAACGTCAGGCACGGAGATCCGGAATGGGAAGTGCTAGCCCGAAAATTGAGCACAGACCTCTTTGAAATCGGCATGGGCGTGTGGGAAGGTAAGTTGGACCAGGTCAAACAAGTTTGGAATAACCAATGTTATGTAGACGTCATTGCCATGGAAGGCCGATCAAAGGCCTCCAAGGGGTGGAACAAGGGATATCCGGGCCGTTACGGGAAGGGTCACAAGATCCTCGGATTGGATGAAATAGAACGCGGAATCGCCGTATACTTTGCCGGCGTAGACGAAAATCAGGAAAAAGGCTTGGTAACCTTCGGTGGCAGGGTTCTTCATCTGGTGGCAGGGGACAAGACACTGGAAGGAGCTAGAAAAAAGGCCTACAGAAATATTAAAAGACTTTCCTTCGTTGATCACAACAATAACGACGCAAATTGTCTCAGATTTCGCCATACGATTGGCGCATAATTAGAATCGGAGTCGAATATGAAAGAAAAAGAAGGTCAAGGCAAGTCCGCGGTTGTGGGAATTGTAATGGGAAGCGATTCAGATTGGAATGTCATGCAAAAGACTGCCTCTGTGCTAAAACAGCTTGACATACCCTTTGAAGCGACTGTTTCTTCCGCACATCGTAGCCCGGAAAAAACGGCAGAGTATTCGAAGTCTGCCCGGGCCAGAGGACTCAAGGTAATCATTGCGGGCGCTGGGGCTGCAGCACATCTCGCCGGAGCTATTGTCGCACAAACTACGCTGCCCGTAATCGGTGTCCCGATTGCCTCTTCTTCCCTTCAGGGGCTGGATGCCCTTTTGGCTACAGTACAGATGCCTTCCGGTGTACCTGTGGCTACAATGGCCATAGGCGCCGCCGGTGCAAAGAATGCCGCCATTCTGGCTGCCCAGATCTTGGCGGTCAGCAATTCTGAAGTGGAAGCCAAGTTGAAAAGTTTTAAGAAAAAACTAGCCGACCAAGTAGCACAAAAGGCAGAGGCCCTGCAAAAGAATCTCTAATATCTGCGCCAGTATTTCTGGCTGAAATATACAGTAACTTTTGTGAACACAAACCGTAGTTCGCCTATTTAATTCTTGGGCTCTTTTCTGGCATAATAAAAGCTAAAGGTGTATCTGCCCTATGTCTTAGAAAATACTTGGGTTGTTTTCCGCTGGAACGTCCCAGGTGGCACAGGCCACCTGGGTTTTTTCTTTCCCGAACGATTCTTCTTGACCTGGTGTCGGTTCTGTGGTTTCCTTACACCCAAGGTCGGGGAGCTACCCTTCCGATAGTCATTTCTTTGGCGGGAAACAGCTTAGGAATATCTTAACCAACCAAAATATAGGGCTCCCCGACCTTTTCTTTTGCAATCGCAGGTTCTATGCCACCCTGTCATTCTCAAGGCGATATGCCGACAAAAGAATCTCAGATCTTTTCCGTAGACCCCGGATTCCCCGAACACGATATAATTGACAAGGCCGCAACACTGATCAAAAAGGGCGGTATCACAGTCTTTCCCACCAGCACCTTTTATGGCCTGGGGACTATGGCCTTAAAGTCGGAGGCCGTTTCGCGTATCTTTCAACTAAAGAGACGAGACCCCGGCAAGCCGGTCCTTATCTTGATCGCTTCCATGGCAGAACTCGCCGAACTGGTCCAGTGTGTACCCGCCGAGGCAACACAACTGATTGAGGCCTTCTGGCCCGGCAAGGTCACCATAGTCTTTGGGGCCGGCAGAATACTCTCCAAAAACCTCACCGGAGATACCGGCAAGATCGGCATTCGCCTTGCGGCTCATCCTGTTGCCTCTGCCCTGGTTCGGGCAGTGGGGAGTCCTGTTACAGCGACGAGTGCCAATGTTGCAGGAAGGGGCGGTTGTATAGAGGCGGGCAAACTCGATCAGGAAATCCGGCAGGGGGTCAGCCTTGTGCTGGACGCAGGCCGACTTGGAGGAGGGGGTGGGTCCACGGTTGTCGATGTAACGGTATCTCCGCCGAAAATCCTCCGCGAAGGGATAATTGGAGCCGAAAAGATTGAATCCCTTTTCAGAAGATGATATTCTTGATGCCTGATCCGCATTTCCCGCATTCCACAGGGGCCTAGAAAAGACGATGCAAACCATAAAGGGAAAAGATAACCGGTTGCTTCTGGGCGTAACAGGAGGCATTGCCTGCGGCAAGACTACTGTTACGAACATATTGGAAGAACTGGGAGCACCCTTAATCGATTTTGACTTGATTGCAAGGCAGGTGGTTGAACCAGGCACCCATGCCTTGAGGAAAATAGTTGTCTATTTTGGCAAACAGGTGCTCAGAGAAGACGGTGCCCTGGACCGGAAAAAACTCTCAAAAATTGTCTTCCAGGATTTCGAGAAGAAAAAGATCTTGGAAGGCTTTACCCATCCGCCCATCTATAAAGAGTTTTTCAAACAGGTCAATAAAATCACCGAAAAAGATCCTGCGGCAATCATCCAAGTGGTAGTGCCTCTCTTGATCGAGTTGAACCTGCAGTACATGTTCCACAAGGTTTTGGTTGTATACATCCCGGAAGATCAACAGATTAAACGCCTGATCAAACGGGACGGCATCACCAAGGATGAAGCGGCCAACATGCTCAGAGCTCAATTGCCGAGTCATAAAAAAGTTGGGTATGCCGATTTTGTGGTCTACAACCAAGGCCCTGTTGAGGAGACCAGAAAGCAGGTGGTCGATATCTGGGAAGAGCTTCAAAGACAAAACACGGCATCAAGGTGAAACAGAGAAGGTGGCTGTTCACAGGGGCCGGGGGTCAGGGATCGGGGAAGGTTGCAAGAGAACCATATGCAACTGATACTAAACTTATAAATCTCAATAACTTTTCGGCGTCAACAACTTTTCCTAGCCCCTGATCCCTGACCCCCGATCCCCGTTAACTGTTACAAATGATCATATGTGACTACTTACGTAGTCAGACTGAAGCTGTTTAGACTGAAGGCTGAAGGAATAAAAAAGCACGATTGACACACTTTGGTGGAGAGGGAAGATTTTTGCACCAAACATAGCTTCAAAATGGGCCGTATTTCAGTTTTTCATAACAGCCTTAAGTCTTCAGCCTACCCTCCTGAGTAGTTACGGTCATATAACATAAGACAGGAATTTTTTGCGAAGGCCGGCAATAGCAGTCATTCGCTTTGGTCCGTCGGGAGTGCTCGAAAAGACACGGGCCGAAATACCATCTTTAACCTTGCTGTAAGCCGCGCAGAGACAGGCCGCAGCTCTTATCACTTCTTCGGGACCGCCATAGGGGATCAACACGGTCGGACCTGGCATGTCGATCATGCGTAACGTTATATCAAAGCGAGGATCTACAAGATCCACGATCTGTTTGTTGTCTTTCTTGGTACGACCTACGATAACTTTGTGTTTGCCGCCGAGACGGAAGTGACGGCCAAATTTCAGCAGCTCTAGATCTCGCTCTTGAGGGCTGTTGTCGTGTTCCAGTAAATCCTTAAGCCGTCTTGAAAATCCGACATCGGTCAGCAGGCACCCCCCTGCGGGGGCAGGATAGTCGGAAATGCCAAAGTCTTGAGCAAGTCTCATCTGATCTTTTCGACCTCGGCCGGAAAGACCCAGCAAGCGCTCACGATCCACTAGGCCCTGTTCTTCTACAATGGTCGGTGGAAGTACTTTGGCGCTCAATGGACGAAGGATATAGCCATCAAAACCGGAGTTTTTTTCAACATAGCGAAGTGACGGTTTAGTTTGAGACATGGGCCGCTGACCCATCACCTCGCCGGAAAACAGGAAATGAACCCCCCTTTCTTTCATAATGGAACCTGCCAGCCGAAACATAAGAGCGTGGCAGTCCAGGCATGGGTTCATATTTCCTCCGTAGCCGCAGTGAGGATCCTTGAGCATCTCCATATAGGTCTGTGTAATCCTTTTGACTGTAAGAGGAATACCAGCCATAAGGGCTGCCTTGCGGGCCTTTTCCGAACCAAAAAAAGGGGTTTCAAAGTTTACCCACTCAACATCTATGCCCTGCTCTCTTAAAATGAGTGCAGAAAGGATGCTGTCCAAGCCACCAGAGGTAATCCCAAGGGCACGAACTACACCGGAATTCTTTGGCAGAGCATGTGTGCTAGATGAGTTTTTGTTCTGAAAGGAAGAAATCATGGCTCAAAAAATCACAAAAGACCGCATTAAGAAGATCCTTAGGATCTTAAGAGGTACATACCCTAATGTCAAGACTGCCCTAGACCACGGAAATACCCTCGAAATGCTCGTTGCTACAATCCTTTCTGCTCAGTGTACTGATGTTCAGGTAAATAAGGTAACAAAGCCCCTTTTTAGGAAGCTTCACACGGCAAAAGACTTTGCTGAAGTGCCGACAGATAAGCTGGAAAAAATGATCCGCCCCACCGGATTCTATCGCAACAAGGCGAAAAATATTAAGGCGTGTTGCAAGGCCCTCGTAGAAGAATACGGCGGCGAAATCCCTAATAAACTTGAAACCTTGGTTAAACTACCCGGTATTGGCCGAAAGACTGCAAATGTTATATTGGGCAGTGCTTTTGGAATACCGGGAGTTGTGGTTGATACACACGTAAAGCGGCTTTCTCAACGCATAGGACTTACCGAACAGAGCGACCCAGTGAAAATAGAATTTGATCTTATGTCCTTAATCCCCAAGAACGACTGGATCGACTTTTCTCATCAACTGATCTGGCATGGAAGGCGGGTATGTTCCGCTCGAAAGCCGAAATGCCCGGAATGTCCCCTGAAAGATTTGTGTGATTATGGGCAAGGGGTCTAGCGACAGGCAAGTCTATGTTGAGATCTTGGAAAAATCTGCAAATAGGGCGAACAGGTCTGCTATCTCACTCAAGAGCGCAAGCCTGTTTTCTTTTATTCGTTTGTCATCTGTTAAAACCATTACCCCGTCAAAAAAACCGTCTATCGGCTCCTTTAGCCGTGACACGGCCAGAAGTGCCTTGTCGAAGATGCCTTTTTGAACATCTTCTGATATTTCCCCTTTTACCTTTTGAAGGGCTTTGTTAAGGGTGTCCTCGCAAACGTCTTGAAAGAGCGAGGGGTCTGTCTTGGCCATAGCCCTGTCTGCTGCAACTTCTTTTTTTTCTCTGGCTTGTTTTATAATATTTACAACCCGCTTAAAGGCAATGGCCAGGGAGTCAAAATCCGGTTTGGTCTTTAGCCTTGCCAGTGCCTCTGCTCGCTTAATTACGACCCTGATATCATCCACGGAAGTGCTCACCACAGCGGCGATAAGGTCCTTAGAAAATCCCTGCTCTACCAACAGGTGTTCCATACGGTGTCGGAAAAACGTTAGCACTTTTCGAGCTGTTTGTTCTGCATCTTCGGATATCTCGCCTTTGAGAAGCTCGAAGCTACTATCAATTAGTGTGCTAAGAGAAATCGAAAGCTTTCTGTTTAGTAGGATTTGTATGATTCCAGCGGCATGCCGTCTTAAGGCATAGGGGTCCGTAGTACCGGTTGGAACAAGACCAATGCCAAAGCAAGCACATATCGTATCTAGCTTATCGGCGATACTAAGGAGGGCTCCCGGAAGTGTTTGGGGGAGTATGCTTCCGGCACGGATGGGCATATAGTGTTCTTCAATAGCCTGGCAGACAGGATTAGGTTCTCCTGAGCGAGCTGCATAGATACGCCCCATTACTCCCTGAAGCTTTGGAAATTCGCCTACCATTTGACTTGTAAGGTCTGCCTTGCAAAGCCATGCTGCCCGAGAAAGGGTAGTCTCAAGATCTGGAGCTGCTAGCAGAGCAAGGTGTTCGGCCATTTTTTGTACACGGCACACCTTGTCAAACATGGAACCCAATTTCGCCTGAAAGGTCACTCCTTTCAGCCTTTCTACCATTTTTGGGAAAGGGGCTTTTGTATCTGCTTCAAAAAAGAAACGGGCATCTTCAAGCCTTGCCCTTAAAACCCTTTCATGCCCTGTGGTCACCACAGCCATGTCCTCAGCCAGGGTATTGTTTACGGCAACAAAGCAGGGAAGCAACTTGTCACGGGAGTCTATAACGGCAAAGTACTTCTGATGCTCCCGCATGGCGGTAATCAAGACTTCGCTTGGAACTGTGAGAAAGGATTTATCAAACCTTCCGGCAGATACACAGACATACTCTACAAGGTTGGTTACTGTTTCAAGCAACTCATTATCAGGAAGAATCTTGCCACCCAGGCTATCTGCCGCCCTTGCAATCTGGTCTTCTATCATCGCCTTTCTTTCAGCTATGTCTGCAACAACATGGGCCGGCTGAAGTACGGAGAGGTATTCAGAGGCATTCGCTATACTCAAACGTTTCGGATGCATGAAACGGTGTCCGAGGGTGCGCCGACCGCTCTTGGTTGCCTCTAACTTAAAAGAGATAACCTTATCATCCAGTAGGGCTACTATAGCATGAATGGGCCTTGCAAAGGTAAGACTCAGGTCGCCCCAGCGCATGGATTTGGGGAAGGGAATAGCATTAATCATTTCAGGAATGATGGTCCGAAGCACCTTGTGGGAAACCTGCCCCCGGTTGGTTTTCTTAACACACACATAATCGCCTTTGGCAGTGGCCTTTGTGGTAAGCCGGCTAACAGCGACACCTTGACTCTTTGCAAAGCCATGGGCAGCCTTTGTAGGTTGGCCTGTATCGTCAAAAGCCACTTTTTTGGGGGGTCCCACAATCTCTTCGGTAACAGAATTCTGACGTTCGGCCACATCATGGACCAAGAGGGCTAAACGCCTGGGGGTCCCAAATCTCTGTGCTTTTCCATGTTCGATGCGGGCCCGGGAAAGCTCGCGGTCCATCATGTCCTCCATGGCCTCAAGGGCAGGCATAATATATCCTGCAGGAAGCTCTTCCGTAACAATCTCGACAAGTAACCTCTTAGACATGCTCTTTGTCCTTCCTTCTTATCAAAATGCCAATTTGATTTTGGGCATTTATAGCTCAATCGACTGCTGATTTCAATTTAAACATGAAAGCGGATGTTTATAATGTCGCCATCCTGGACAACGTAATCTTTTCCTTCTAGGCGGGATCGACCTTTTTCACGAACAGACTTTTCAGATCCGCATTCCATCAAGTCATCACAGGAAAAACACTCGGCCCGGATGAACCCACGAGCCAGGTCCGTATGAATGGTTTCAGCCGCCTTTACCGCGATGCTTCCATTAACAATGTTCCATGCCCGTACCTCATCGGATCCC
>MAVP01000110.1 GCA_001751075.1 Desulfobacterales bacterium S7086C20
TTTAGCGGGCTGGAAGGAAGCTATAAAAGATAGTGAACTTCCTTACCGGGAAGCAACAGCTTCAATTGGAAACTTACACCAGTGCCCATTATTTGATAAGCTATTCGTGGATGGGCACTAGTTGGTAGAATGATAAGGATTGCGGCTTTCGCCTTAGAAAGATGCAAGGGATAAGGGGGGCAGGAATTTAAATGAAATGCTTAAGCATTATAGAAGGAGGTACGTTATGTTGGAAGAAATTAAAAAAGGTCTGTTGGCTGGTTTTGGTGCGGTACTTTTAACCAAGGAAAAGATTGACGAGGTAAGTCGCAAGCTTGTCAATGATGCCAAATTAAGCAAGGAAGATGCGCAGAAACTAACCAATGAATTGATCGAGACCGGTGATCGTCGATGGCAAGATTTGGAAAAGACCGTCACAGAAAATGTGCGCAAGGGATTAGACGCTTTCGGCATTGGCAATCAAAACAAGTTGCAGGAGCTTAAAGATAGGGTAGAGGAGCTGGAAAAGAGGGTGGCAACCATTGAGGTCTCTTCCGGCGGCACGGATAAATAATAATATGGATATCAGGCGTATCGCCAGCCTTGGACGCTTTAAAGATATCGTCATGATCCTGATGAAATATGGGTTTGACGATCTGGTACAACGGCTGGACTTATCCGACACACCAATCATAAGAAGGATCCACAGGGCGGATCAGGAATTAGGCACTTATGAGCGAATCCGCCTTGCCATAGAGGATTTGGGTCCGACCTTTGTTAAGCTTGGGCAGGTTATGAGCCTAAGACCGGATCTGTTGCCACGGGCTCTTGTAACAGAGCTTGGCAAACTTCAAGATGACGTTGCTCCCGTAGAAATTGCCACTATCCACGAACTGATCGAAAAAAACCTGCAAAGCCCTTTAAAGGATCTATTTTCCGTTTTCGATGACCAGCCCATGGGCGCTGCTTCCCTGGCCCAAGTTCATCGGGGGGTACTGCGTAAAGAGGGACTTATTGTCGCGGTCAAGGTGCAACGTCCAGGGATTCGGAAGAAGATTGAGAAGGATCTTGACATCATGGCCACAGTTGCAGAACAGTTGCACGAGCGGTCAGAAGATTTGAAAGTTTATGATTTGCCAAAGTTGGTGCGGGTTACACGGAGAAATTTACTTCGGGAAATCGATTTTACCAGGGAAGCGCGATATATGAGGATTGCGCGTTCTTATCAGAATGATGAATCAAAGGTTTACATCCCCAAGGTCTACGATGATTATTGCACCCAACGCTTACTGATCACTGAATTTATCCAGGGAACTAAACTTAAAGACCTTGACCCGCAACAGCTCGAAGCCCCAGAGGTTTTGGCCAAACAGGGCCTAAGGGCCGCCATAAAGCAGATCCTGGAAGACGGTTTTTTCCATGCCGACCCCCATCCAGGCAACATGCTGATTACAGAGGATGGAGGACTCTGCCTGCTTGACTGGGGCGCGATAGGACGTCTTACCGAAAGGGATCGCTACGAGCTTATTGACTTGATCAAATCGATCGTTGATAAAGACAGTAAAGGCCTAATGGATACACTTCTGGTAATTACTAACGGGCAAAGCACGATTGACCGGCGCAGTTTAGAAAGAGAGCTTCTGGAGGTCCTCGATTCCTACCACGCTGTTTCTGTCAAAAATCTAAACATCGGCCAACTTCTAATGGATATTACCACTTTGTTGCGTGAATACCATTTGACACTGCCTTCAGACCTAGTAATCATGATTAAGGCACTCATGACTGCAGAGGGCACGGCCCGCCATATCTATCCTGACCTAAATATCATTTCAGAAGCGGAAGGCTATGTCAGACAGCTTGCCATGCAACGTTTCAAGTCCCGAAATATGTGGCGCAACATTCGTGCCTCTGTAATGGAGTTTTTTGCTCTGCAACGCCAATTCCCCCGACGGATCGCCCAGGTCACAGATATGATAGCCCGGGGGGAGTTGAAAATACATTTTGAGCACGAGAACCTTGGAGGGCTCAGAAATACGATGGAAAACACCTTTAACCGCCTCACCCTTGGAGTCATTATTGCGGCGATGATTATTGGCTCTTCTATGATTATCACTACGGGTGTTGGGCCTCTCCTTTTCGGCTTGCCGGCGCTTGGCATTTTGGGGTATCTGATTTCTGGGATACTCGGCTTGTGGCTGGCCTGGAATATAATTCGCACCAGACGCTATTAAAGGAGAAGATGGGAGATTTAATGAAATACGATTCCGCTATAAGGGCTTATACATCTAAACGACTGGAAGAAATTGAATCAGCGGATATCCTTGTGGGAATACCGTGTTATTACAACGAAAACACCATTAGTCATGTAGTTCGCATGGTCAGCCATGGACTTGCCAAGCATTACAGAAACAGAAGGTGCGTGATTTTTATTGCAGATGGTGGTTCCACAGATGATACTCGAGATGTGGCAAAAGACTTTGAGATCAAGCCGTGGCAAGAAAAGGTTGTTTCCATATACAGGGGCCCGGCGGGGAAAGGGTCGGCTTTTCGATCTATCTTCGAGGCAGCCAAGCGCTTGAAGGTTAGTGCCTGCATGGTAGTTGACTCGGATCTACGTTCCATCACCAACGACTGGGTCAAGTACCTTCTGGAACCGATCCTGGAAAATGAGTACGAATTTGTTTGTCCGGTCTATTCACGTTACAAATACGATGGAACTATCACCAATAACATTGTCTATAACCTGACTCGAACTCTTTATGGGCTGCGCATCCGTCAACCTATCGGCGGAGACTTCGCCTTTGTTGGTGAGCTGGCAGCACACTATATTGAACAGGATGTTTGGGACACCGATGTTGCCCGCTATGGCATAGATGTTTGGATGACAACTAATGCGATTTCCAACAATTTCAAGATATGCCAATCCAACCTGGGCGCCAAGATCCATGACGCAAAGGATCCGTCCGAATCCCTTGGTTCTATGTTTCAACAGGTGGTCCATACCCTTTTTGTCCTCATGGAACAAAATGAGGCATGGTGGAAGGCCGTCAAAGGGAGCCGGAGTGTACCCACCTTCGGACTGGAGAAGTTTAAAGAGCCTGAAGCCATTCATGTTGATCTTGATCGTTTGGTCTCTGAGTACAGGACCGGTTTTCGTCAATTTAAGGGTTTGTATAAAGACATATTTTGTCCGGAGTGCTTTGAAGCACTCAAAAAGTGTGCAACCAAGGCGAAGACTAAGTTCATCATGCCCGAAAAAACGTGGGTTTCCGTTCTTTATGAAATCGCGGCGACCTTCCATAGATGGACAGACAACCGCACCAAACTAGTAAATCTGGTCACTCCCCTTTACCTTGGCCGTGTGGCATCCTTTATTAACCAAACTAAGAAGATGAATTCAAGTGAAGCCGAGGAATTGGTGGAACAGCAAGCACAAACCTTTGAAGACAACAAGGATTATCTTATTCGGGTTTGGGATGAGGGTGTAAAGACTCACTCTAAGCAGAAAGAAGTAGCTACCGAATTTTAAACCCGTCGAATTCGAGGGTTTAAAAAACAGGCTGGACTCAACAGTTTTACCATACACCCAAACAGTGGATTGCAAAGACAGGCGCAATTGGTATTTTCCCCAAGGCAGGTCGCTACGGAGGAACCTATGCGCACCAGGTGCTGATCTTGTTCGAAACAATTCCGCCAATTTAATGAGAGGCTGCCTACCCATTTTAGCTCAAGACTATTTTGAGTAATTTCTCCGGCTAAACTCGATATGCCTTGTGAACGACTTTTTACCCAAAACAGCTCAAAGCCGTTTTGGGTAAATTTGCCAGTTGTCTTTTGTTCTTGTTAAATGTGAGCACAAAGGCATTTAACGGGACAGACAAGGTGCGCAGGAAAAGATAGCGCTCAAGGTTGAATGCAAAACGAGCTGGAGAGGGGCTGCAACTTCACGGAGCAATTTGCACAGCGTGCATGGATGACAGCAAGTGCTGTATCTGTGGTTTTAATCCAAGAGAAAGCTCACACAGGACGAAAAGGAAAGACTAGGGTTGATGAGACGGCGCTACACCGAGGTAGGCACTCCTGATAGCAGGATTAATGTGGTTATTAACCAAGTCCTGATGCCCCGGACAAAGACCTCTGGACCGGTACTTGGACCCGTAGTCGCCGCTCATAAAAGTAACGGTATCACATTTACTCATCTTCAACAAACCTTTTATTGCCGGCTGGTATGGCAGTGATTTTCCTGGCCTTAACGCCATTTCCATTAAAGTCTTTACCATTACGCCTTTTCTTGGTATTTTGTTTCCTGAGTTTTACCATCTGGGGACCTCCTTATTTTTAGAAAAAGGAGAGAAAAATGATGTTACCCTTTAAAAAATGTCCAGTTTGTGGGGGCGAACTAAAAGATAAGGTTGTCGAAAAGATTCTGCATGGTGGAAATCATACTGCCGTCTTACTAATCAATGCTGAAGTATGTTTCCATTGTGGTGAAAGATTATATCCTGAGGAGACCGTAAGGTTATTTGAGAAAATTAGGAACAAATTAAAGAGACAAGATCTTTCCGGTTTTGATCCTCTTGGGCTTGCATTTAAAGTCGATAAGAAATGGTTTAACAAGCAAACACAGCCGACAGCAAATCGCGCCTTTAAGCTAGGAGATTACTGCAATGTCTGACTACTCTCAAAAGAGCACGAGGATAACAAACATCTATCAGCTTTCTGATGACAATGATCTATTGGAAAAGCTGACACAGTATTCCCACTGGAAAAAGCCCGTACTCATCATTCCAGCTTTGGCTTCAGAATTCAATAACGCTGAGAATCGACCTATCTTTGAAAACATACTAAGAGAATTAAAAGGAGCGAGCTATCTGAGCAACATCATTATTGGTGTTGACGCGGGCACAAAAGAGGATGTGGATCTTCTAAAGGAGATAATCACTGACACTGGGTTGACTAACGTTTTGATCCAGTGGAATGACGGTCCCCGGTTCGGACAGTTGTACGAGTTGTTGGAATCGGCTGGGATTGATTTGAGCCAGAGGGGAAAGGGGCGAAATGTTTTTATGTCTTTTGGTGTTGCCATCGCCCTGAGTGCCACTTCTGTCGGCCTGCTGGATGCCGATATAAAAACATTCAAACGCAGGCAGCTCGACCGACTCTTCTATCCCATCGAGATCTTCAACTACCAATTTGCCAAGGCCTATTATGCCCGGAGTGATGGGAAACAGTTCTTCGGCAGAGTAAAGCGTCTCCTAGTTGACCCAATACTGATAGCACTGAAACGTAAGTTCGGAGACAGCGGTGAAGATAAAATGCTTCACATCATCGATTTTCTCTTGCTTTTTAAATATCAACTTTCTGGTGAGATTGCCATCAATATAGACCTGTTAAGACGGATGAGATATTCGCTTAACTGGGGCGTTGAGATCCTCACACTTATTGAGGCTTACCGTAAGGCCAATCAGATAGCACAAGTCGAGTTTACCAGAGGCTATTTTGACCATAAACATCAGAAGATTTCGTCATCTAACCCTGACAAGGGGCTTCACAAGATGTCCTCAGACATTATCGCCACCCTACTCAACGCCCTCATTGTTGAAGAGGGGCTGGAAGTTTCAAGTCATTTCTTCCGGGATGTGGTCTTGACCTATAAGTCTGTGGCAGAGGAGATGATAAAGAAATATGCAGAAAATGCCAAGGCCAATGGATTGTACTACGATCGCGATGGTGAAGAGAGATTTGTCAAAGAGGTGATTGCTGATGCTATAATCAATGTGGGACAACTTCTGGAGGTGCCCCAGAATATTTCCGCAATGTTTTTGAGGTACACGGCGATGAACCATGAGTTTGAGGAGTTTAACAAGCATGGCCTTCAGGAAGCTATTATAGCCGCGGAAAACAGGCTGAAATATGAATATATAGACACTAGAGAGCTCCCGTCATGGGAAAGGCTTGAAGAAAAGATACCGGAGATCGGAAATAGGATTATTGACGCTATTGAAGAGGAGAAAAGAGGCCTTTGATGGATAGTGCCCACGAGACCGTCTAAATCTGACTTTTTACGAGTCCATCCAGATTGTGTGCTTATGGTGTTAATCTTGCATTAAGAATACTCACTTTGCGTGAGTCCTATTTCGTTTGTAGGAATATTACGTCCAGAAAAAGGGGACAAAAACCGTGAGAAATCTCAGCAAGATTCTTGAGTCTCACCCGGTCAATGCCTCTGCCGCTTGCAGGATTGATTGTGGCGGCACTCTTGATATCAAGACCTTTTACTACCCGTTACGGCACCTTTCTCCGTGCACTTTCAACATTGCCCTGAATCTGAAGACCAAGGTCCGGCTACGCCCCTATGAACCTGGCGTTGTAAAGGTGTCTTCACAGGGTTTTGAAAGTGAAGTGCATCCCGCGGATAGTGCGCCTTTTGACTCTCCCTTGGGCCTCATGTTCGCTGTGGCCGCCTATTTTGGTGTGGAAGGATTGCACATAGACATTATCTCTGAATCACCCACAAGAAGTGCCCTCGGAGGTTCTTCCAGTGCCGTTGTGGCCCTGATGGGTGCACTTTCCATGACACTGGGCGGACGGATAAACCAAGAAAAAACGGTACTCGCTGCACATGCCATTGAGGAGGCTGTTGCAGGCATGCCTTGCGGCCTTCAGGACCATCTTGCGGCGGCCTACGGGGGAGTTCATGCCTGGTATTGGCCTTCTGATCCCACTGATCCGCCTTTTAGAGGACGAGAGGTATTGGCAAAGGCTGACTACGAGACGCTTGAGAAACACCTTCTGGTTGCCTATTGTGGGGTACCTCACAAGTCTGGTGACATCAACCGGGAATGGATTCATCAGTTTGTAACAGGCCACAAGAGGCATCTTTGGGCCGAGATTGTAACCACCACGAAGACATTTGTTAAAGCCCTTAGTGTAAAAGATTGGGCTTCTGCCGTACATGCCATGAATAGAGAAGTGGAAATCAGGCGAGAAATCACGCCTTATGTATTTGATGAAGTGGGAGAGTCTCTCCTAGACAGTGCTTTGTCTCACAACTGTGGGGCAAGGTTTGCAGGGGCTGGTGGCGGGGGATGTCTTTGGGCTTTGGGTTTAGAAAAAGATATTGAAAATTTAAGACCCTTATGGGAGGATATACTCTTTCGAAGGGAGGATGCCGCACTGCTAGAGGCGGAAATAGACCCAAGGGGATTGGAAGTATTGTAATCAGGCGTGACTTGTCAGCTTCTCAATAACCATGGGTATGGTCTATATTAATCGTATAACCCGAACTTTTCGAAAACTTACGTGACTTGTACATAAGGAGGCCTTTTATGTTTGGATTAGGGGTACCGGAAATTCTCATTATTGCCTTGATTCTCTTGTTCATATTCGGGGCCAAGCGGCTTCCCGGCATTGGCGCTGGTCTTGGCCAGACGCTTAAGGAAATACGCAATGTCAAAAAGGAGATAAGCGCAAGCGGAAAGCCGGCGGAAAAGGGCGAAGAAGGCCAAGGAGATGCGCAGGAGACTGAGGATTCCTCAGCAGAGACTAAGTCTCTGGGGGGAACTCTGGCCGATTCGCTTGGAAAGAAGGTAACGGACAAAGTTATTGGTCAGGTTCCCGGCATAAAACAAGCCAAGCAACTGAAAAATACGGCCGACAAGGTCAAAAAGTTCATAGGTTAGGCTAAGGGAATTTGTCAATTGTAGAATCAACCAGATTGTTAGGTTAAGGAGGATAAATGACAAAGCGATTTTTTTCGGCTATCTTTGTGTTTGCTCTGTTGTTCTTGGCGGTAGGTTGTGGTGGCAATAGGTATGGTGATTGTGTTAAGCTGAATGAAAAATTCGTTCAGCTCATGCAAGACTATGTGGGGTCTCTTGAAAAGGCCACCAGCGCCAAAACGGTTGCCGAAGCCATGAACCGTTTCGCAGACGGCATGCGAGTCCTTGGTCCCAAATTGAAAGAGATGACGGAAAAATACCCGGAATTAAAGGATAAAAATAATCAGCCGGAAGCATTTAAGGCCTCCCGAGAAAAAGCGGAAGAAGTGGGAAAGCGGATGGCTGGCTCATTCATGAAGATAATGCCCTACATGAGAGATCCTCAAGTGCAAGCAGCCCAGAAGCGTGTTGCAAAGGCAATGACAAATATGATGTAAGGCCTGTGTACCAGAACCGGCCCCTTTCAAAAACCCCGAATAAGTTCTATCAAATCAAATGATTATGACTACTGATAACAGAAATAGGTGCAATTAATATGGCATCTATTCTTCAGTATCATGAGGGAATCCGCTCGGTTGCCGTAATTGGCAACTATTTGCCCCGACAGTGCGGTATAGCAACATTCACCACTGATCTTGTT
>MAVP01000111.1 GCA_001751075.1 Desulfobacterales bacterium S7086C20
ATATCCCGAGACCGATGGTATATATTGAGGTGTTGATAATGGAAGTAAGCACCGATAAGTCTTTTAATATCGGCGTGAATTGGCAGGGAGCAGAAGATATTGGGAGCTATGATGGTCGTTCAATTGGAGCGTTTGCAGCGTCCGGAACTGCAGGCATCGAGTTATCAAGTACGGCGCTCACCTTAGGGATCATGGGTGAGGCGATCGAGATTGGCGGGATATTGTATCCATCCATATCGGCTATCGTCAAGGCCTTTCAATCAGATTCAGATGTCCACATCCTTCAAACCCCCCAGCTTCTTACTACAGACAACGAAGAAGCCCAGATTGATGTTGTAACCAATAAGGCTTTCCTTACCAAATCCGCCACAGGAGACCAGGAATACGACGCATACGAATACAAGGATGTGGGGTCGAAACTTAAGATCACGCCCCAGATAAACCAGAATCGCTTTGTTCGACTTGAGATCGAACAGGAATATAGTACATTTTCAGGGACTAGCGAGGGAGACAAACCTGAGACATTTAAGCGAACAGCCAAGACCACAGTTGTCGTTAAAGACAATCATACTGTGGTCATTGGCGGACTCGTTGGAGAGCAGATAAGTGTAGGTACAGCCGGAGTGCCGTGTCTTGGTAATATCCCACTGTTAGGATGGTTGTTTAAGTCCTATTCCAGGACCCGAGACAAAACCAACCTGTTCATCTTTCTAACTCCCCATGTCCTCGAAAACCCGGCTGAAGCTTCAGATCTTTACAAGGAAAAGAGACAAACTATCGATAAACTCCAAGAAGGCGTAATCAAGATGTACGAAAAGCCGCCTCAACAAGATACCGAAACTGCACCAGATGATAATCTGAGCACAAAACATAACAGCAATGAACCATAGACTCCTTGGCGAAATACTGGTTGAGACATGTGGTTTAGACATCGAGGCCCTCACGGAAGCCCTTCGGATCCAGGGAGAAAAGTCCGGTCGGATTGGACAGATCTTGATTGATCGAAAGGCTGTCTCTGAACCGGATGTTTTGAAAAGCCTGGGGATTCAGCTTTACCTTCCCTTCCTTCCTACTCTGCCCACCGAGAACATGAGAATTGAATTCACGGAACAAATCCCCATTCAATTTTTAAAGAAATATAACATCATTCCCGTGATGAAGGGTAACGAAGCCTTCATCGCTGTAAATGACCCGTTAAATTTTCAAGTCGTTGATGATCTGCGTCTTGCCCTTGGATGGAATGGTATTCAAACCATACTCGCTCCCCATGGAGTAATCTTGGCCGCCATTAATGCTGCCTATGACATGGGCAGACATTCTGCCGAAGAGGTAATCGAGGGTATGCATGATGACGACGACAGCGAGTCAATCATGTCAGAGATTGAAGAGACCGCGGACCTTTTAGATGAAACAAGCGATACACCAATTATCAGGTTAGTCAACTTGATGCTCTCACAGGCGGTGAAAGCCAGGGCTAGCGATATCCATATTGAACCATATCAGAACAAACTTAAGATTCGATACCGTGTGGACGGGATCCTTTATGACAAGCTCACACCACCAAAGCATATCCAGTCGACACTGGTCTCTCGAGTCAAGATTATGGCCAAGCTCAACATCGCAGAAAAAAGACTCCCCCAAGACGGAAGGATTGAGATTAGAATTGCCAATAAGAACGTTGATATTCGTGTCTCCACCATCCCTACCTCCTTTGGAGAGAGGGTAGTGCTCCGGTTGTTGGACAAATCAAACGTATTACTTAAACTCTCTGACCTTGGCATGCCCAAAGACAAGCTAGGGGCTTTTGACGGTCTTATCCATAATCCTCATGGTATTATTTTAGTTACAGGACCAACCGGAAGTGGCAAAACTACAACACTTTATGCAGCGCTAAGCACTATCAATACAGCACAGATCAATATAATTACTATAGAAGACCCCGTTGAATATCAGATGGATGGTGTTGCTCAAATTCAAGTAAACCCCAAGATTGATCTTACCTTTGCTAAAGGACTGCGTTCGATAGTGCGTCAAGACCCGGATGTTATACTTGTTGGGGAAATTCGAGACCTGGAAACGGCGAAAATCAGCATTCAATCTGCTTTAACCGGACATCTCGTTTTTTCAACATTGCATACAAACGATTCTGCAAGCGCAATCACACGGATGATAGATATGGGAATAGAGCCTTTCCTGGTAAGCTCTTCCGTCATTGCCATCCTGGCCCAACGCTTAGTCCGCGTGATTTGTAATGATTGTAAGGAACCCTATGACCCCGACGAAGAATCCCTGAAAAGCATTGGCCTATCACCTGGCGACTTGGAAGGAAGAAAGCTTTATCGGGGAAGAGGTTGTCCTCCTTGCCTTCATACAGGTTATAAAGGAAGAATGGGCATCTTCGAGTTTATGTTTTTCGATGATGACATCAAAAATCTCATCTTGAAGAGTTCCGATGCCAATACCATAAAGCGTAAAGCTGTGGAAAACCGGATGATCACTATTAGGCAAGATGGTGCACAAAAAGTCTTGGACGGCATCACAACTATTGAAGAAGTTTTTAGGGTTACGCAGAAATAACCTAGCGCTTATGCACTTGCATCTTTTTAAGGCGAAAGCCGCAATTCTTATCTTCATATTGGAACCATCCAAGCCACAACAAGAACAATCAAGACGGCAATAAAACAAACGAATTGCCAAGCCTTTTTTGCCGGCTTTTTTATCAGAAGGGCATAAAAGCCTCCAAGGCTGATTCCTGCCACAAATCCAAACAAATGTGCCATAATATCCGAATTCTCACCGGAACCGAGAATGCCTAGTAGGGCCAAACCACCTCCGAGGGGAAGCCATGCCTTCATACGATATCCCCTGCTCCTCATTTTCTTCAAGAACTGTTGGGCGCAAAGAATACCTATTGCGCCAAAGACTGCAGTGGAGGCTCCAATTGAAAGATGTCCTGCCCTGTACAAAAAGGCATTGGCTGTATTGCCGATTATCCCGCTAGCAAGGATCATAACCCACCCAACCCCCCAACCTGCGACACTACATACGGCTGTCCCAAAAAGGGCGATGCCTACCATGTTTCCTGCTAGGTGCAAGGCATTTGTGTGAAGCATGAGCGAAGTTGCCGTTCTGTAAAGTTCTCCCCGCAAGATGTGTGAAGCCGATGATCCGTAAGTCCTAATAATGCTTTCATTCTGATTACAGGCTACGACAACTATGTAGCAAACAAGAAGAATAGTTGCCGCCCATAATCCTGTAAATGTCTTGCCATATTCATCTTTAGGCCCAAGGTCGGTATGGTTGATACTCCTGTTTTCCTCAATATATCTTTTGATTATATCCAGGGCCTTTTCATAATTCCACTCATCTACATACAAACTCAACCCACCACTGCGCTCTTTTATTACACGATGTGAGATATTATACGCTGAAAGGGTCAATGCGTATGAATTTGCCTCATCTTCACCAAGATCTTTAAAAAGCTCAATCATGTTAATTTGGCCCATCTATGATTATATCTGCTATCTCATAAAGTTTCGGTGCACAGTTAATGTAATACATCATGGTATCCTCTCGTTGATATCTGTCTAGCATAAATCATCCCCAGTGCCAATCTAATACCATTTATGAAACAAGCCGTTCTGTTGTATTGCGACTGAGTCTAAAATCAACTTTTGGGTTGATTTTTTTTTTCATAAAATATACTTATGACATCTTCCGCTAAGATGGCTCAAGCGGAAAAAAACAAAGGATTGGAGATGGATATACATGGATGAAAGTGTAAAATTTCTAAGAAACGTTGCTTTAGTTGGGCATGGTGGTGCAGGCAAGACTTCGCTCGCCGAGGCTTTTCTATTCAATGCCGCCGTTGTCACACGTCTCGGCAAGGTGGATGACGGAAACAGTGTGATGGATTTTGAGCCTGAAGAGATCCGTAGAAATGTTAGTATTAGCACGGCCTTTCATCAATATCCATGGAAGAAATATAATGTCAATATCATTGACACTCCTGGCGACGCCAACTTTTTTAACGACACAAGATCGTGCCTTCAGGGCGCTGATGGGGCTGTTGTTGTCATTGAGGCTATTGAAGGCCTTAAAGTCCAGACGGAGCAGGCATGGGAGATTGCTGATCAACTGGAAATACCCAGACTGGTATTTGTCAACAAGATGAACAGGGAACGCGCTGATTTTTCCAAGACCTTTAGCGATATTGCAAAAAACTTTGAGACAAAACCAGTAGTTGTACAAATTCCCATTGGTTCAGAAGAAAACTTTAAAGGTGTTGTCGATCTAATCAGCCAAAAGGCCTATGTGTATGATGATAGTGGGAAGGCCACAGTCATTGATATTCCAGCAGAAATGCAAGATGAAGTAGCGGCGGAACGGGAAACACTCGTGGAAAACATTGCTGAGACAGATGATGCAATGTTGGAAAAATATCTGGATGGACAACCTCTCACTGACGAAGAGCTTTTTGAGGGGCTTAGGGCCGGCACCCTAAATCGGAGCTTTGTTCCCGTCCTTTGCGGGGCTGCCACGATAAATTTTGGCATTGACCTTTTAATGGATTTCATCAACGCGTGTTTGCCGTCTCCCCTGGAGCGGGGCGCAGTTTCTGCCGAGGACCTGGCAACTGAACAAACAAAGCAAATTGACCCCGAAACAGACGCCCCCTTTTCCGCCCTTGTTTTTAAGACAATTGCCGATCCTTATTCGGGTAGACTAAGTATCCTCAGGATCTTTTCCGGAACCCTTAAGCCGGATGGCTCTTTTTTCAATGCATCAAAGGACAAGAAGGAGCGGTTCGGACAACTCCTTCAAATCGCAGGGAAGGAACAAAAACCTATGGTCTCGGCAGGTCCGGGAGATATCCTGGCTATTGCAAAGCTCAAAGAGACTACTACGGGAGACACACTTTGCACTGAAGCCAACAAGATACGTTTTCAAAAGCTTGCTCCCCCACCTACTCTTATTTCCTATGCTATGGCCCCAAAATCGAAAGGAGATGAAGATAAGATTTTTACTTCGTTATCCAAACTTTTGGAAGAAGACCCAACCCTTAAACTAGACAGAAATGCTGAAACCAAGGAGATTGTCATTTCCGGGATGGGGCAAATTCACATCGAAACCATGGTTGAAAAACTTAAACGCAAGTTTGGCGTCGAAGTAGATCTAAATTCCCCGAAGATTCCATATAAGGAAACGATTAAGAATACAGCAAAGGGTATGGTTTACCGTCACAAGAAACAGTCAGGTGGTCGAGGCCAATTTGCCGAAGTCCATTTTGATGTTTCCCCTCTTCCGGAGGGAACGGGCTTTGAATTTGAAGAAGACCTCACTGGCATGAATGTACCCCGCAATTTTGTGCCGGCAGTGCAAAAGGGCATAGTGGAGACGATGGGCTCTGGTGTTCAGGCAGGTTATCCGGTGGTAGATGTCAAAGTGCGGTTTTATGATGGGAAGTCACATGAGGTAGACTCTTCCGAAATGGCCTTTAAGATTGCGGCTTCTATGTGTTTCAAGAAGGGATTACAGCAGGCCAGCCCCACCATGCTAGAGCCGATCATGAACATTACAGTAACCGTCCGAGAAGATTTCATGGGCGATGTAATTGGTGACTTGAACAGTAGACGCGGCAAAGTCATGGGTATGGAAGTCCAGGGGAAGAACCAGGTAATCGAGGCACAAATCCCCATGGCCGAGATTCAAAGATACGCTCCTGATCTAACTTCCATGACCGGGGGAAGGGGGACTTTTGTCTCTGAGTTTGACCATTATGCTGAAGTCCCTGCACACATCATTCAGAAACTCATAGAGAAAGAAAAAAAGGAATAGGAAACTGCGGGGGCTTGGGTTCAGGGGTTGAGAGGTTCAGGGTTTGTTGGGTCGTTTGAGTGTTATCGTGTTTGTTGGTTCAGAGTTCGGATTCCAGTTTAAAGGCTGAAGGGTGCAAGGAAAAGGGTGTAGGTCAAAACACCTAATGCCTAATACCTGACAACTGGCCACCGATAACTGAAAACTGACAACTGGCAACTGACATTCACGGCCTACACTTTTTACAAGGACTGTATCCTGCCCAGAAAGCCGCATATCTTTTGTCAAAAGAGATTCGGTTCCGTTTTGCTGTAGCCTTTCCAAATCGGCACGTTGTGCGGTGAAAGCGTTTTGAACGTTTATTACCAATATAGTGGCCGATTTTATCTTGAAATTCCTTCCACAGCCCCACTCTTTTTGCCATCGCCTCTCGTTGGGCAATCAACAAGAGGCGGTTATGTTTCGTGTTTGGTTCGCGAAAAAGATAATATGCGTAGCCACTTCTTACTAGTTTGTCGTTGACAAATGTTCCGTCTTCAAGGAACACATAAGCCAGCAGGCGACCATAATGATCGTGTTGTTGTCTGCCAAGTTCCAGATGTACCTTCTTGTGGTATACCAGATCTCGGTTGAAGGCCTTTGATTCACGCCCAAATCTTTCAGCCGGCATATCTTTGTGCTTGATTTCCGGTGCATCAACTCCGATATAACGAAGGCGTGTACCGTCGGAAAGGACTATTGTGTCTCCATCGTCAACCCACTGTACAAACCGAAAGGAAGCCGGGATGGCAGTTACAGAAAGTGCCAATGTTGCCAGCAAAAAAACAGTGCTGATGATAAAACGATTCCTGACTTGCAGTCGCATAGATCCCCCATAGAGAAAATAGCTTTCTTATGGTATAAGGTTAAATATGGTTCTTTGTCAAATACTTGAGTTAAGCCCTTGAAATTGGCGGCATGTATTGTCTTGTTGTGAGGTTACCTTAACCTTTGGCTTCTGCAAGGAGATTGAAAGGATGGATGAAGACCACTTAGACGATGACGACATGGATGACGACGACGAAGGCTACGATCTCCCCGAGTTTGTTGTAGAAGACATCGTTCAAGCGCTTAATAATTCGGAAAAGGCAAATGCCGAGCGCAGCATTGTAGTGGATGGCAAAACCGTAAGAGATCTTGCAGATGTTATATGTTTTGCTAATGAATCCGGCATACGTGTATATGTCGAAGATAGTATAGTGAACAAGTGCCGGTTTGGTGTAGTGGAGGTCGAGATTTGCTGTGACGAAGTGACTTTCACGGAAGATGTTCATTGCAACAACGCCACATTCAGAAGAAAACTTTACTTTAATGACACTGATTTCGGCAAACGGATAGACTTTAGCGGAGCCGTCTTCGACGCCGAAGTCACCTTCGAAGATTGCTTCTTTCAGGACGAGGCAAACTTTACAGGGACCACCTTCAACGATATTGTCTCTTTCACATCTTGCCAATTTGAGGGACAAATCGCCTTTGACAATGCGAGATTTCTGGGCAAGGTTGATTTTAGCAACTCAACCTTGGAACAGAAGGTAACGTTTTGTAATGCTACCTTTGGCGGAGCAGTTGACTTAACCAACACCACTTTTGAGCAAGGCCTGGACGGAAATGGTTCAAACATCGAGGAGATGAGAAGAAGGCCTCCTGGTCATGTCACAACTACTCTAAAACAATCCCCGAACAGGGAGGTCAAGCGCAAGAAACGCGAGTTTAATCCATGGCGTGAGCTGGACAAGGTGTCAAAAAAGAATATGAGCCGAAGAGACCTCATTCGAGGGGTTTTCAGGTTCCTGCCAAAAGACAAGAAGGCTGATTAGATATTCAACTCGCAATGCCTTGCAGCATATTCATCCAGCATCCTTGACAAGCCCGTATTCTTTTCAGGAACAAAACCGAATGTGTTATGCCAGACCTCTTCGTCCTCCATGCAAAAATATATACCCACGTCGGGAGCCAAGTCTTTGATCCAACGCACTACTTTACGGTAAAGCTCTATACGCAATGGCTTGAAGTATCGCATTTTCCCATCAAGTCCCGGAATAAATTCACCATACACGATTTTTGACTCTGGAAATCGCCTTTGGATAACCGGTTTTAGGGAAGGCATAAATCGAAAAGAGCCAAGGCTGACCCATACAACGTTTTCTGGCGACACTGTACTAAAAAGCTCTCTTACAAGCCTTTTGTAATCTTCATCCCATCCATCGTATATAATCAAAGGGTCAAAGTGAAAAGCCAAAGGATAACCCCATTTCTCACATTGGGCCGCAGCTTGTAAGCGGGCCTTAATACTTGGGGTACCCCGTTCTTCCCGCCGGATGACGGAAGGCGTATTCACAGACCAAGCTACTATCTTCTTCTTGTTATGTTTAAGGTCTCTTAGGTTCTCAATATCACATGTCTTTGTCTTAAGCTCCAAAACCACACGGTCTTGAGAGGCAAAGTGGCGTACCAAGTTCCTTGAAACCCCAGTCCATTGTTCC
>MAVP01000112.1 GCA_001751075.1 Desulfobacterales bacterium S7086C20
GCTACAGCCTTGCCACGGTCAAAAGAAATTGAAGAGTTAGTGGCAATGGTGGTCAGTTATGTTCAAAACCACATAAAGTTATCAGGTTGAGAGTGAGGGCTCGCGCAAGATATATAACAACGTTTATTTACTATATCTCAAGTTGTAAATTATATTTTCCAAGTGTTTTTTTAAGGCTTTGATAATCTTTGGTTTGAGCTTCGACAGATGCACCGGTTTTGAAATATTTGACCAAGCCTGCGGAATTCCCCCCAATGATTACGTAAAAAAATATTTGGTTTTGTCCCATTTTGGAGTTATGGTCGGGGCGAGAGGATTTGAACCTCCGACCCCGTGGTCCCAAACCACGTGCGCTACCAGGCTGCGCCACGCCCCGTACCCATATTTTCTTCTATCATGTCTTCTGATTTGATGCAACCGCTCATTTGCCTGAAATATTCATTTATCCCCTCGGTTATCAAGCGGGCAAGATCAGAAATAACCTCTGGGTTCCTGAGATTCCTCTCCTCGGTGGGGTGGCTCACGTAGCCTATTTCGATCAAGATGGCAGGCATGCCGGCACCACTTAGGACTGAGAGGGGTGCCTTGTGTATGCCTCTGTCTGTTGAGTTGGCACTTTCAATAAGTTTAGTATGTACCAGGTTTGCCAACAGTTTGCTCTGATTGGTATGTGTAGATTGTACATGTTTCCATGGAAGGAGTCTATGTTCGGATTGTATAAGATCTTTTCGATGTTGGATGTACAACCCTTGGCCGGCGTTGTATCCGAAATAAAACACTGCTATTCCCCTGGCAGTGTGGTGAAAGCTCCCTGAAGCGTGGAGATTCACGAGAATATCACAACGGTGGTGGTTTGCCAGAGCTGTTCGCCTTTCAATGGCAAGCCAGTAATCCCCTTCACGAGTCAAATATACGTCATAAGTTTGGGTTAGGATTTGCTTTAGACGTTTGGCCAGTGTAAGCGTTAGGTCTTTTTCAGACAGGCCGGATGAACCTATTGCCCCACTGTCATGCCCTCCGTGTCCGGGATTAATTAAAATAAGCTTGTGTTTGCGAAGATCATTTGATACGATTTGCGCTTGGGAAAAGGTATTTATTGAAACAAAACTGGAAGTGGAAAAAAGAAAGACGATCAAGAATAATTTGGTTGTCAATGTTATATGTACGTGTTTCATTTCAGTGGTGATGTTCCCTGTTTTTGCCATTCTTCAATTCCCATTGATAGAAAATACTAATAGTAACAAATTATCAAGTTTACAAAATAAGTTTAAAGTATTATTTGTTCCCTAAAAAATCAATAGCCTTTGTGCGAGGGTGGCGAAATTGGCAAACGCACTGGATTTAGGATCCAGCGGCTTCGTGCCTTGCGGGTTCAAGTCCCGCCTCTCGCACCAGGTGTGCAGACTGGAGAATTGATCTTATGAAGGTAGATGTTGAGGAGTTGAGTCCGGTAAAAAAAATTATACATGTCGAAATTCCTGAAAAGGATGTCGGCCGCCAGTTGGATAAAGCTTACAAAAACCTAAAGGGCAGCATAAAGCTAAAAGGGTTTCGTCCTGGCAAGGTACCCCTGGCCCTTCTTGAAAAAAGATTTTGGAAACAGGTTCATGCAGAAGTGTCTAGTGAATTAATCCAGGATTCGTACAGCAAAGCCTTAGGAGAGGCTGAGCTTAAGCCTGTCAGTGAGCCTACGCTTGACCCGTCTGAGCTGGCAAAGGGGCAACCATATCGCTATTCGGCAACCATTGAGGTATGCCAGGTTGTTGAAGAGCTGAACTTGAAAGGTTTCGAACTTAGAGAAAAAATACACACTGTGGATGAGGAGGAAATCAACACCCACCTGAAGATGCTTCAAAAGCGTAATGCTCAGCTTAAGAGTGTGGATGAGAATCGGGCTGTTAAGGATAAGGATATTGTAATTATCGATTATGAAGGGTTTAAGGATGGAAAACCCGTAGAAGCTGCCGGAAAAACAGAGAATTTTCAGGTGGAAATCGGTTCGGGCCGGATATTAAAAGATTTTGAGGACCAACTGATCGGCATGGAACTCGACAACACCAAGGAGATTCAAGTGCGTTTTCCGGATGACTATTATAACAACGCCCTGGCCGGTCTTGATGTGAGCTTCAACGTGACTCTAAGGGAGGTAAAGGAGGAGATTCTGCCGGAATTGGACGACGAGTTTGCCAAAGATTTGGGGGAATACCAGACGTTAGAAGAGCTGAAAGAGGCCCTTAAGGAGGATTTGGAACGAAGGTATGAGGCCGAATCCAAACGGCGGCTTCGAGAAGACATAATCGACAAACTCATTGAACAATCTAGTTTTGAGCTTCCATCCGCCTTAGTGGAAAGGGAGCTTTCCGGCATGGTCAGGGATGCCCAAGGTCTCATGGCTCAAAAAGGTGTACCTCCGGATCAATCGGCCCAAGGTGTCGAAGAGCTTTCCGAAAAATATCGTCCCATGGCTGAACGGAAGGTGCGTGAGTACTTGCTTCTCGAAAAAGTGATTGAGCAGGAAGAGATTAGTTTAACCGATGAAGCGCTCGATGAAGCTTATGGTGAAATTGCCAAGACACTGAATCAGCCTGTAGATATTATCAAACAATATTACGAGAGTGCTGAAGAAGCCCGGGAGACTTTTAAACAAAAGGCCCTTGAAAAACAAGCTATCATGTTTATTATTGATAAAAGTGATGTAGAAAAGATCGAGGCTGATAAAGATACAGCCTAGAGAAGGAGACTTATAATGGCGCTTATACCCATGGTAATTGAACAGAGCAGTCGTGGAGAACGAGCCTATGACATATATTCCAGGCTACTGAAAGACCGGATTGTCTTTCTTGGCTCATCTGTCAATGACGAACTTGCCAATCTCTTGATTGCCCAGTTTCTGTTTTTGGAATCAGATGACCCCGACAAAGAGATTAATTTCTACATCAATTCTCCGGGAGGCATGGTAAGTGCCGGCATGGCTATCTATGATACTATGCAATACATTAAGCCTGATATATGTACGTTATGTATGGGGCAGGCTGCCAGTATGGGAGCGGTATTGCTGGCAGCTGGGGCAGAAGGAAAGCGCTATGCGCTACCCAATGCCAGGATTCTTATTCATCAACCAATGGGCTCATTTCAAGGGCAGGCCTCAGATGTGGCTATACAGGCTGAGGAGATCTTACGGATGCGCGAGTCGTTAAACAGGATTCTTTCATTTCACACCCATCATGATATTAAAAAGATACGGAAAGATTCAGACCGCGATTTCTTTATGAGCGGCCAGGAAGCCAAAGAATATGGCATTGTAGATAGTGTCATAAGTAGGCGGGAAGACGAGGCCTCAGAGCAGGAAAAGCAGGAATAGTTCTTGCATTAATCTTTTTTTAACTGAATTCGTTTTCTTGCTATTGGCGTTTGTAACTTTACTGGGAGGCATGCATGGCTAAACGAAGGGGTGTAGACGGAGATGGTCTAAGGTGTTCATTTTGCGGGAAGAGTCAGGAAGAGGTCAAGAAACTGATTGCTGGGCCGGCCGTGTACATTTGTGATGAATGTATTGAACTTTGTAACGAAATTGTCGAGGAAGAGTATGAAAAGGAGGCTCACACCGAGGGGAAGAGAGGGTTTTCAACTCCTGCTGCTATTAAGTCCAGCCTAGACGATTATGTGATTGAGCAAGAGCGAGCCAAAAAGATTTTATCTGTTGCTGTTTACAACCACTACAAGCGTCTCGAAGCCCAGGTTAGCGCTGATGATGTAGAGTTGCATAAGAGTAACGTTATCCTAATTGGCCCCACAGGTTGTGGTAAGACTCTACTTGCCCAAACGCTCGCCAGGTCTTTAGATGTGCCTTTCACTATAGCTGATGCTACTTCGTTAACGGAAGCAGGTTATGTTGGCGAAGACGTAGAAAATATCATTGTATCACTTCTCCAGAACGCCGATTACGACGCAGAGAAGGCCTCACAAGGTATTGTCTATATTGATGAAATAGACAAGATTGCCAGAAAAGGGGATAACCCTTCTATCACGAGAGATGTCTCTGGTGAAGGGGTGCAACAAGCACTTCTTAAGGTTATAGAGGGGACTATTGCCAGTGTGCCACCAAAGGGGGGGCGCAAGCATCCACAGCAAGATTTTATCAAAATAGACACATCGAATATCCTTTTTATCTGTGGTGGTACATTCAACGGGTTGAGTGAGATCGTAGAAAGCAGGTTAGGCAATAAGGTAATGGGTTTCGGGGCCGATATCCGGAGTAGAAAGGAAAGAAATATCGGTGAAATACTCGAATTGATCCAGCCTGATGACCTTTTGAAATTCGGGTTGATTCCAGAGTTTGTTGGTCGGTTACCTGTGATAGCGACACTAAATGAGTTGAGTGAAGACGTTCTCGTTAAAATACTGACAGAGCCCAAAGATGCTCTGGTAAAGCAGTTCCAGAGTCTGTTAGGGTTTGAGGATGTCAAGCTTCGGTTTACCGATAGTGCGTTGAGGTTAATTGCAAGAAAAGCTCTCGAGCGAAAGAGTGGCGCACGAGGGTTGAGGGCCATCATGGAAAAGAGTATGCTTGATATTATGTACGAGATTCCCTCCATGAATGGGGTGAAAGAGTGCGTTATCAATGAAGACGTTATCTTGAATAATGAAGAACCGATTTTGCTCTTTGAACAATCTGAGGAACGGGCTATGTCATAGCTCAGGAATTTATCGGTTTGTTTAATATGATAATTTCGTAAAAAGTCAAATATGTTCGATATGTTGAAGAGGAAAAAAACGATGGATGATTTAGAACAAAAGCTCAGTTTGCCATTTCTTCCGCTAAGGGATGTTGTTATTTTCCCACACATGGTTGTTCCGCTTTTTGTGGGCCGGGCAAAATCAGTAAACGGGTTGTCTGCCGCGATGAATTTAGACAAAAAAGTTTTCTTGGTCACTCAGAGGGATGCTTCCGTGGATTCACTCGAAGAAAAGGACCTGTATAAGACGGGTACGATTGGTACGGTGCTCCAGCTGCTTCGGTTGCCTGACGGAACAGTTAAGGCCTTGGTGGAGGGGAAAAAACGTGCCAGAATGAACAGGTTTGTTTCAAAAGACAACTACTATATAGCCGAAGTCGAAGAAATTGTCGAACCTGAAACGAGCAGCATTGAAAGGGAGGCGATGACGCGAACAGTAGTTGGGGCTTTTGAGGAGTATTCGAAGGTCAACAAGAATATCTCAAAAGACGTTATCAAGAATGTTTCAAACATTACGGACTTATCGCAATTGGCAGATACGGTCTCGGCTCATTTTAACTTTAAGCTCCCAGACAAGCAGGAACTGTTGAAAACGGTCTCACCGGTTGATCGCATGAGTCTTCTTTTTAATTTGATGGAAACCGAGATTGAGATCTATAAGACGGAGCAACGGGTTAAAGGCAGGGTCAAAAAACAAATGGAAAAGACCCAGCGGGATTATTATTTGAATGAGCAGATGCGGGCTATTCAAAAGGAAATGGGCGGCAAGGATGATCACAAGACCGAACTGGAGGAACTTGAAAAGCGTATAAAACGCAAAAGAATGTCAAAAGAGGCGACTGCCAAGGTTAAGCAAGAATTTAAGAAGTTAAAGCTAATGGCTCCAATGTCGGCGGAGGGAACGGTTGTTCGAAATTATATAGAGTGGCTTATTACCTTGCCATGGTTTGTCCGTAGCAAGCTTCGCCTGGATGTTGATAGGGCGGAGGAAATTCTTGAAGAGGATCACTATGGATTGGAAAAACCGAAAGAACGGATTTTGGAATACTTGGCTGTTCTAAAACTGGTCAAGAAGGTGCATGGCCCTATCCTTTGTTTCGTAGGACCACCAGGGGTTGGCAAGACGTCTTTGGCCAGATCTGTTGCAAGGGCTACCGGGCGAGAATTTATCCGATTGTCCCTGGGTGGAGTGAGGGATGAAGCTGAGATTAGGGGCCATAGGCGAACTTACATTGGTGCTATGCCAGGAAAGATCATTCAGTCGCTCAAGAAATCAAAGGTTCAAAATCCTGTTTTCTGTCTGGATGAAGTTGACAAGATGAGCATGGATTTTCGAGGTGATCCGTCATCGGCTTTACTGGAGGTGTTGGATCCCGAACAGAATTATGCCTTTGGCGATCATTACCTCGATGTGGATTATAATCTGTCAGAAATCCTTTTTATTACTACGGCGAATAATCTTCACGGTATCCCGGCGCCTCTTCAGGATCGTATGGAAGTAATACAATTGCCAGGCTATACGGAATACGAGAAACTTCAGATTGCGCTGGGGTTTCTGGTGCCCAAACAGATCAAACGAAATGGATTATCAGACGAAACATTTGCCATTACAGAAAACGCCCTCCAGATGATCATTCGCCGTTATACTCGGGAGGCAGGTGTGCGCAATTTGGAGCGTGAAATTGCCTCTGTTTGCAGAAAGGTGGCCCGCGAGGTTATAAAAGAGGACGGAAAAGATTTTGTTAAAGTATCAGCCCAGTCAATTCAAAAACTTCTCGGAGTCCCTCGGTTTAGATATGGACAGCTTGAAGAGGAGCATGAAATAGGGCTTGCTACCGGTATGGCTTGGACCCAGGTTGGAGGTGAACTTCTTTCAATTGAGACTGTGGTTTTGCCAGGCAAGGGAAAACTGACAGTTACCGGAAAGCTTGGAGATGTGATGCAGGAGTCTGCCCAGGCCGCGTTGAGCTATGTGAGATCAAGGGCTGGAACACTTGGACTTGAGAAGCATTTCTACAAAAAGGTCGATATTCATGTCCACGTGCCTGAGGGAGCTACACCAAAGGACGGACCCTCTGCCGGCATAACTATGGCTACGTCGATTATTTCCGCTTTGATCAAAAAGCCAATTCGTCGAGACCTGGCCATGACTGGAGAAATCACATTACGCGGTCGTATCTTGCCCATCGGTGGATTAAAGGAAAAGATCCTGGCGGCCCACCGTGGCGGGATATCTCAGCTGGTTATTCCTAAGGAAAACAAAAAGGACTTGAAGGAGATCCCGGCCAAGATCTTAAAACGCTTTGAAGTGGTTATAGCGGATCACATGGACGAAGTACTGACTCGTGCCATTGTTTTGGAAGATGGTGAGGAGCTGTTCAAAAGTGAAGACAAAGAAGTGATCTCGCCGGAAATGATTCCAAAGGCAGAAGAAGCTGTAAATCCGATGCAGATTAACTGATTTTGCTTGACACCGAAAGGCGTGTCGGTTAGCAATATTGGGTTCAGCGGCGGGATATGGATTATTGGCCGCCGGGTGTTTTTCGAGCAAGTGTAAATGAAATAACGAATATACGGGCGGGTAGCTCAGTTGGGAGAGCATCGGCCTTACAAGCCGGGGGTCACAGGTTCAAGCCCTGTTCCGCCTACCATAGTATTTTTCATATACTTTCCAGGGACGTAGCACAAGCGTCCCGCCATAAATGGCGGGACGGTTTCGTTTGCGAGATTATGAGTATTTGTTTCGTAAGAGTTAATAATCGACTGATATAAATAGATTTTGGGGACGTAGCTCAGTTTGGTTAGAGCGCCGGCCTGTCACGCCGGAAGTCGCGAGTTCGAGTCTCGTCGTCCCCGCCAGTAAAAACAAGGGGTTAGGCCACATTGGCCAGCCCCTTTTTGCTTGAGTAAAAAACAGATTCCCATCCAATTTCCCACTATCACAGTGGTCATTTCTTATTATTTGTCGTGGTTTTTCTGACCGAATTCGGCAAGTTGGTAAGTAAAAAAGTGAGGGTAGGGGAGTGGTGGCTTTTTTTTACCTTCTAAACACTGAGTGCCTGGTTGACAGTCACATCTTAGACGCACCTCCTAAAAAGTTTAACTTGCCGGGAATATTCTACAATGTTGACAGACTCGTAAAAAGTCTTCTGTGAGAGACATTGAGTCCCGCCTTAGGCGGGAGGGAAAAAACATCCGACATGTTGATGACATAATATGCTATCTGTCTGAGGGCTTTAGCCGGAAATATTAATATTATAGTTGAACGTTGCGACAGCGTCCAAAATGCTCACGGAACGAACAAAATTGACTTTTTACAAAGCCATCAATGTTAAAATGTTAGGTTCTTCTCCCAATTAGTTGGGAGAAAGTGGTCCAGGATCCAAGGAGTCAAGGG
>MAVP01000113.1 GCA_001751075.1 Desulfobacterales bacterium S7086C20
TGTCATCACGTCTGTGTGGTCGTGGACAATATGCTACTAGGGGTCATTTCACAACACGATCTTATCGTACTACAAGGGGCTGATCCCCTGTCAATCGTCAACGACATTGAAAGACAGACGACCGTTGAGGGGTTAGCCCAATCCGTTGAAACCATGGATCGCATGGTTGAACGCCTTTTGAAGGCCGGCGTATCCACAAAAGAAGCTACCACATTCATTTCAGAGTGCAACGACCGTTTGACGCGGAGGATAATCGCTTTGGCGGAGGAGGCCATGGTCGAAGAAGGTTTGGGACCGCCTCCTGTTCCCTTCTGCTGGCTGGCACTAGGTAGCGAGGGCCGAAAGGAGCAGACCCTGCGCACGGATCAAGACAATGCTATCATTTTTGCGGATCCGGAAGCGACAAAAGAAGATACCGTAAAAGCCTATTTTCTTAATTTAGCTGAAAGGGTCGTCTCGGGTTTGGACCGCTGCGGCTTTCCTCTTTGCAAAGGCGAGTTCATGGCCAGCAATCCGCGGTGGTGTCAGTCTGAGACCATGTGGAAGGGCTATTTTTCACAGTGGATCAACCAGGCCTCTCCTGAAGACCTGAGAAATTGTACCGTATTCTTTGATTTTCGGCCCCTGGTTGGGGCCTCCGAATTGGCCGAACAACTTCGTGCCTTCTTGAACAATGAGATATTGCGCAGTCGCGCTTTTTCAAGACATCTGGCCACCAATGCCCTTTACAATGGGCCGCCTCTGGGTTTTTTGAGAACACTTGTTGTGGAAAAGACCGGTGAACACAAGGATCAACTTAACCTAAAAATGAGCGGGTTGGTCCCCGTGGTTGACGCCCTTCGGGTATTTGCACTGAGTAAGCAGATTAATGCCACTAACACCCTGCAAAGACTGGAATTGGTCCGCAGCCAGCAGCTCCTGTCCAACGAGATGGCAGCAGATATTCGGGAAGCCTTTGGTCTTATCCTATTTCTAAGAATGAACGAACATCTTAGACAAAAAGAAAAAAATCTAGAACCGAATGACTATATCAACCCCAAGGTGTTGCCCAAGCTACAGAAAAAGTCGCTGATAGAGGCGTTTCATGTGATTCGAGACCTCCAAGGGGAACTGAAAGCCTATTTTCCCGAAACCCTGTAACCCATTTTCCCGAGACCCTGTAACCCATTTTGCATTTTGCGCCATTTTGACATTTTGATTTGAACCTAATCTGAGCGCCAACTCTGCGAATTTGTTCTTGCGCGAACCCTAAGAAAACCTACTTCAGCCAAGGGCCTGTTTTTATTTGACAGCATCGCGTGGCAGTGATACGAGTTCTTTACTATAGCACTTTAGCTCAAGAATGCTGACTGACATGGAGATGCAGACTTTTTTTATCCGTTCCGTGATGGTCCAAAACGTCATCATGGGGATCATAGCGGCAATTGTCGTGGGACTTTTAATCCGTTTCATTTCCAGGCGGCAGTTCAAGTATGTAGTGGTTGTTGGTGTATGGGGATTAATTGCGTTATGGTTTTTTAACGGGCCCTTCTGGGGGTTTAGTGCCGTAACAGTGAGTTCAGGAGGGTTGAAAGTGCAGTATGGGTTCCTGTCGGTTTTTAAGAATTCCATGCTACCGGTTAATTCTCAATGGAAAATACATAAGTATCTCGGTGGTATAAGGAGGCTTAAGAAGCTTTATTTTTTCAGGCTTCCAGGTCACCAGAGTTTGAAAGTGCGAGGGCGGGACAAGATTGAGATCTTAAAGGCGCTTGGAAGTTCCATTGATCGCTTGAACGGCAGGCAAATGGGAGAGTTTATAGAACGTCCCGTGAATATGTAATGAACGGGCGGAAGAGATATGAAGATTCACGAATATCAGGCAAAGGAGATTTTCTCCAAATTCAATATCCCGATTCCAAAGGGTTCTGTGGCCCATGAGGCCAAAGAAGCGGCGGCAATAGCGGAAGAAATCGGTGGGTCAAGTTGGGCGGTTAAGGCACAAATACATGCCGGCGGGCGTGGCAAGGGTGGTGGTGTCCGTGTGGCAAAAACGGCCGAAGAGGTGGTAACCGCAGCCAAAGACATACTTGGCATGAATCTGGTGACTCATCAGACAGGTCCGCGGGGAAAGATTGTTCGCAAGATCCTTGTAGAAGAAGGTCTTTCGGTAGCGCAGGAATTCTACGTTGGTATAACCATTGACAGGACAAGGCAGTGCCCTGTGTTGATTGCCAGTTCCGAAGGTGGTATGGGGATAGAGGAGTTGGCCGCTAATTACCCGGAACGTATTGTTCGGGAATGGATAGATGTGGGTCTTGGGTTTCAAGGTTTTCAGGCGCGTAATATTGCATTTGGTCTAGGTATGGATCCGAGTCTTATAAGGCCGGCAACAGGGATATTTATTGAGCTTTACAGGCTCTTTGAGGCAATGGACTGCATGTTGGTGGAGATCAATCCACTGATTGAAACAAAAGACAAGCAACTTCTTGCCTTGGATGCCAAGATAGATTTTGATGATAGTGCCTTGTTTCGGCACAAGGATTTGTTGGAGTTAAAAGATACCGCGGAAAAAGACCCGCTGGAACTTAAGGCCTCCCAGCATCGATTGAACTATATCCGCATGGATGGTAATGTTGGTATTATGGTCAACGGTGCAGGACTTGCCATGGCTACTATGGATTTGATCAAGCAGGCCGGGGCCAGTCCTGCCAACTTTTTGGATGTCGGCGGCGGGGCTACCAGCGAGATGGTGTCAAAGGGCTTTGAGATAATCCTTGGGGATAAGAATGTCCGAGGGATATTGATCAACATTTTTGGCGGCATACTCCGATGTGATGTCCTTGCCAAAGGCGTGGTGGAAGCAGCCGGAAACGTAAAGATCAACGTGCCAATTGTAGTGCGTTTAGATGGAACTAATGTTGATGAAGGCCGTAATATTTTGGCCGAATCAGGCCTTGACTTTCTCGTAGCTGATAGCATGGCCGATGCTGCGGAGAAGGTGAGGGGGATTTTGGATTGAAAAATTTTAAATTTTAAATTGAAGTTATTTTGAACCGGCGATGCCGCGTAATATAAAGTCGCGAAACAATTTTATGAGTATACTAATTGACAAAGAAACGCGTTTGGTAGTTCAAGGGATAACCGGCAAAGAGGGAAGTTTCCATGCCGCACAGTGTGTAGCCTATGGCAGTAATGTGGTGGCGGGGGTGACTCCTGGAAAAGGGGGGCAAGACGTAGATGGCATTCCTGTATTTAATACGATAAAGGAGGCTGCTGAGAACAAAGGAGCTAATGCCGCCCTCATCTTTGTCCCTTCCGCTTTTGCTTCAGATGCTATTTTGGAATCAGCCACTGCGGGACTTGAAGTGGTGGTATGTATTACGGAAGGCATTCCTGTAAAGGATATGTTGAAGGTTATCTCTTTTTTAAAACGAAAACGCTGTCGGCTTATTGGTCCCAATTGTCCCGGAGTGATTTCCCCCGGGCGTTGCAAGGCTGGTATAATGCCTGGTCAGATCCACAAAGAGGGCTCTATAGGCGTTATTTCAAGGAGCGGAACACTTACCTACGAAGTAGTCAATCAATTGACGGAAAGTGGTCTGGGGCAAAGTACCTGTATCGGCATTGGAGGTGATCCCATTATTGGTTCGTCTTTTGTCGATATCTTAAAACTCTTTGATGATGATCCCCAGACAAAAGGCGTTGTCCTTATCGGAGAGATCGGGGGAAATGATGAGGAAGCGGCGGCAGAATATATTAAGAAAGATTTTAGTAAGCCCGTACTTGGGTTTGTGGCCGGGCTTACTGCTCCACCAGGAAAGCGCATGGGTCATGCCGGCGCCATAATTTCCGGTAGTAGTGGAACAGCAAAAGACAAGATAGCCGCCATGCAGAAAGGTGGGATTCATGTAGTCGAACATCTTGGCAAGTTAGGCGAGGAGGCCGGCGAGGTCTTCTCGTAATAGGCAATCTAAAGGGGGACAAAGAGTATGAGCAAAGTTAAAATGACGGTTGACGGAAACCTGGCAGCGGCCCATGTGGCTTATGCAATGAGCGATGTTGCGGCAATTTATCCCATTACGCCCTCTAGCGGCATGGGAGAGTACTGTGATGAATGGGCGGCGCACGGGCGGAAGAATATCTTCGGTCAGGTATTAAAGGTGATGGAAATGCAGTCTGAAGCAGGGGCTGCCGGGGCTGTGCACGGTGTTCTTTCCGCCGGAGCGTTGTCTACGACTTTTACTGCATCCCAGGGTTTGCTCCTTATGATTCCGAACATGTACAAGATATCCGGCGAGATCATGCCTTGTGTCTTTCATGTATCCGCCCGGGCTGTTGCCAGTCATGCCCTTTCCATCTTTGGCGACCATTCAGATATTAATGCCGTGAAACAAACCGGTTTTTGCCTCCTTTCATCATCATCCGTTCAAGAGGCGATGGATTTGGCCCTGGTGGCCCATCTTGCAAGTATTAGGGCAAGCCTTCCCTTTGTTCATTTCTTTGACGGTTTCAGAACTTCCCAGGAGATACAAAAGATAGAAGTTATCGATTATGACGATATGGCAAACCTTGTAGACTGGGATGCTATAGACGAATTCAGGGCGCGTTGCATGAACCCGGAGTATCCTCAACTGAGGGGTACTGCTCAAAACCCGGACATATTCTTTCAGAACCGTGAAGGGTGTAGTCCCTATTATGATGATGTTCCCTATATTGTTCAAGAAGAGATGCAGAAGGTAAGTGACTTGGTTGGTCGCTCATACAATCTCTTTGATTATGTAGGAGATCCGGAGGCAGACAGGGTAATTATCTCCATGGCATCAAGTTGCGATGTTATCGAGGAGACAGTAAATTATCTTAACACGCAGGGAGAAAAAGTAGGATTGATCAAAGTCCGGCTGTATCTACCCTTTTCCATCGAGCATTTTTTGATGGCTCTTCCGGCGTCGGCTAAAAGAATGGCAGTCCTGGACAGGGCTAAGGCTTCAGGATCTCTGGGCGAGCCTCTTTATCAGGATGTATGCACTGTTTTCTACGAGAAGGCGGAAGCTCCCGTGATAGTAGGTGGAAGGTACGGGCTGGGGAGTAAGGATTTTACTCCGACCATGGTAAAGGCTGTATTTGACAACCTGCGCTCAACGGCGCCTAAAAACCATTTTACTATTGGTATTATAGATGATGTATCCCACAGCTCACTGGAAATTGGTGAAGAGATTCATCCAACTCCGGAGGGTACTGTGCGATGCAAGTTCTGGGGCTTGGGGGCTGATGGTACGGTAGGCGCCAACAAGAATGCCATTAAGATTATCGGTGAAAATACTGATATGTTCGCACAGGCCTATTTTTCCTATGATGCCAAGAAATCGGGCGGGATTACCATATCTCATCTGAGGTTTTCTCCTCACAGGATCCAGTCTCCATATCTATTAACGGAGTCTGATTTTATCGCTTGTCATAATCCGGCCTTTGTTACGCAGTACAACATATTAGAGGGTATAAAGGAAGGAGGTTCTTTTTTGATCAACTCTCCGTGGAGTGCAAAGGATATGGAGAAAAGACTTCCCGATCACGTGAAAAGAACGATAGCTCAAAAGAAGTTGGACTTTTATAATATTGATGCCGGAAAGATTGCCGGCCAGGTTGGTCTGGGTGGCCGCATTAATATGGTAATGCAGGCGGCGTTTTTTAAGATTGCAAACGTGATTGCTCCCAATGAGGCATTGGGCTACATCAAAGGTGCCATCAAAAAGACATACGGCAAAAAGGGCGAGAAGATTGTTAAAATGAATATCGATGCGGTCGATAAGACAATAGACGCGTTGAAAAAGGTTAAAATCCCAAAATCCTGGGCGACTGCGGGCCAAGAAGCCTACATGGAAGCAGATGAGCCTGAATTCGTGAGCAAGGTCATGAGGCCTATGATTGCCCAACAGGGAGATAAGCTACCAGTGAGTGCCTTCAGTCCTGATGGTATTTTTCCTACGGCTACGACGAAGTATGAAAAGAGAGGTATTGCTGTTAATATTCCGGAGTGGATTCCGGAAAATTGTATCCAGTGTAATCAGTGCGCCTTCGTTTGTCCTCACGCCGTGATTCGTCCCGTGCTGGCACGAGAAGAAGAGCTTGACGATGCCCCGAAGGATTTTGTAACGGTTGAGGCCAAGGGAAAGGAACTCAAAGGCTTAAGATTTCGCATCCAGGTGAGCCCGCTAGATTGTACCGGTTGCGGTAACTGTGCCGACATATGCCCTTCGAAAAAAGATGCCCTTGTCATGAAGCCGCTTTCAACACAGAAAGAAAAACAGGTTGTCAATCATAAGTTCTCTATTGAGCTTCCTATTAGGGATGATGTCATGGCTCCAACAACGGTAAAGGGAAGCCAATTTAAGCAACCACTGTTTGAGTTTTCCGGCGCTTGTGCCGGCTGTGGAGAAACCCCTTATGTAAAGGTTATCACCCAGCTCTACGGTGAGCGTATGATGATAGCTAATGCCACCGGGTGTTCATCGATCTATGGCGGGAGCGCCCCGAGTTGTCCCTATACGGTGAATGAAGAGGGACACGGGCCGACCTGGGCCAATTCGCTTTTTGAGGATAATGCTGAATATGGTTTTGGGATGGAGCTAGCTGTAACACAGCGACGGGATAAACTGGCGGATCTTGTTCGAGAGGCTTTGGGCTTCGATTTTTCTAAAGAACTCAAAACAGCCTTTCAAATGTGGCTGGATAATATGGATGATGGACAGAAGTCCAAGGAATATGGCCGAAACGTTGAAGAACTTGCCGAGCTTGAAATAGCTTCGGGTGATGATGCCGCCGATACCTTGCTGTTTGAGATCCTTAACAGGAGTGACTATCTTACAAAGAAATCGATTTGGGTTTTTGGCGGTGATGGTTGGGCATATGATATCGGTTATGGTGGTCTGGATCACGTGATTGCATCAGGACATGATATTAACATCCTAGTAATGGATACTGAAGTCTATTCCAATACCGGTGGTCAGTCTTCTAAGGCGACCCCTACCGGTGCCGTGGCAAAGTTTGCGGCAAGTGGTAAGTCTGTGCGGAAAAAGGACCTCGGCAGAATGGCTATGACATATGGTTATGTGTATGTGGCCTCTGTTGCCATGGGCGCTAATAAGAATCAACTGATGAAGGTCTTTTTGGAAGCGGAAAGCTATCCCGGCCCCTCTTTGATTATTGCCTATGCCCCATGCATCAACCATGGCTTGAATATGGGAAGGAGTCAAAACGAGGAAAAACTGGCAGTAGAGTGTGGCTACTGGCTCTTATATCGCTATGACCCAAGGCGTAAGGAAGCAGGCCAGAACCCCCTTATACTTGACTCCAAGGAACCAAAGGGTGATTTTCAAGAATTCTTGATGGGTGAGGTGCGGTTTTCCAGCTTGACAAGGACATTTCCTGAAAACGCGAAAAGGCTTTTTAAGATAGCGGAAAAGGACATGAAGGAAAGATATGAGATATATCGTAAGATGGCGAGTGTAAGCGAGGAAGAAGAAAAGGAATAAAATCTGATTCGATCACAAATTTGAATAGTGTTCAAAGGGAGGTGTTGTGCGCTGGCGGGAGTGTGTAGGTATTTCATGAAGCCTCTTTGTTAAAGACCCACTTATCAAGCATCTCAAACACAAGCTCCCTTTTGACCGGCTTTGGAATGTAATCATCCATGCCTGCGTGAAGACACTTCTCCCTATCACCTTGCATTGCATTGGCTGTCATAGCAACGATCGGAATGGTGTCAAATCCCTTTTCTCTAATCACTCTTGTCGCTTTGATGCCGTCCAGCTGCGGCATCTGCACATCCATAAAGATCAGGTCAAACGCCTCAGGGGCTTTGGTGTATTTCTCAACTGCCTCCTGACCATTGTTGGCCACCTCCACCTGATAGCCAGCCTTTGTCAACATCATCTTTGCCAACTTCTGATTCACCAGGTTGTCC
>MAVP01000114.1 GCA_001751075.1 Desulfobacterales bacterium S7086C20
TTTTAGCGGGCTGGAAGGAAGCTATAAAAGATAGTGAACTTCCTTACCGGGAAGCAACAGCTTCAATTGGAAACTTACGCTAGTGACCATCCACGAACTCCTAGACTCCGATAGAGTATCTGGATGGACACTAACTAGTCCGACAAAAAGGTGCTGATATTCATATGTACTCCATCGGTGGTGATGGTAATGGCGCCGGACTTATCTGTGCGAAGTATTTTGCACCCCGTCTTTTTGTACCGTTTGAGAACTCTTTTATGAGGGAAACCGAATATATTTTTCCAGCCCGCCGATATGACTGCCACGCCGGGATCTACGCACCTCAAAAACCTTGGAGTGCTGGAGGTCTTGCTGCCGTGGTGAGGGGCCAGAAGGACATTGCTTTCAATTGCCTTACAAGATAGATGGGTAAGTTCCATCTCTGCCGTAGCTTCAATATCACCTGGCAGAAGAAAGGAGACTTTGTTAAAGGAAGCTTTAAGGACAAGAGAGTTGTTGTTTGGTGTGCGCCAGATCTCTTGGACTTTCCTTTTCGAGAAGTCTTTTGGGGGGTAGGGGACTTCAAATCGAATCCCGTTGATCCATTTTGGTTTCGATAATTCCTCCAGTCCAACAAAACGGATGTTTTTTTGGCGAATAATGTCCAAGAATTCCTGATACCCTTTGTTTTTGACATATTCTTGATTGCTCCAGACCTCCTTTACATCAAAGTGGCGGGCTATAAACAATAGGCCGTTTAGATGATCCGAGTTCGGATGAGAAAGCACGAGTATTTCTACGGTGGCGATCTTTTTTTGCCACAAAAAGGGTGCGACAATCATAGCTCCAACGTCAAAGCGGTTTTCGTAAAACCCGCCGCCGTCTACGAGCATACAAGGCCCCCGAGGTAGTTCAAGCAAGGTCGCACTTCCCTGTCCAACGTCAATAAAGGTTACCCTTAAGTCCTTGTGACAAAAACGCTGCCAATACCAGAAACCTCCATCTGCCAAGGCGATCAGCGCAACGGCAAGCAATACAGCCTTGGCCCAACGTAATTTTCTAAAATTGAAAAGCGCCCATGCAAGCGCATAATAGAGGGCGATTTCGAGCAAATTGGGGGTTACTGTTTTTGCGGCGGCAAAGGGAATCTCTGAAAAGAGAGAAGCAAGCCCCAGACCACCCTGCATAACAAAGATTGCCCCCTTCATGATGCAAAGGGAAAGGGTTTGAGTTAGGGGCAAGAACAAAACTGCCAACAGGCCAAGGGGTACCACAATGAAGCCGACAAGGGGTACCATAATACAGTTGGTAATGACTCCGATAAGGGATGTTTGATTAAAATAGTAGAGTGTTATCGGCAAAGTACCCAAAATGGCTGCTGCTGAAACTAACATAAAGAGGCCCAATCGCTTCAATGCGGTGGATGGGCGAGACCTTAGTCTTGATACCAACGCCAAATTGTTTAGGAGATACAGGATGCAAAAGACTGCTGTGAAAGAAAGCTGAAACGATATCTCAAAAAGGGCAGTCGGGGTGATAATCAGGATTACAAGGGCTGCCAAGGCAAGGGTGTTGGTCTTGTCGTCTTCTCGCTCAAAGATTATGGCAAGAAGGAAAACCGTTACCATAATCACGGCGCGCTTAGTTGACGGAGACATGCCGGCCAGAAAACCGTAAGAAATTACCGGTACGATGGCCATCAATGCTGTGCCTCTCGGAACCCAGGCAGCCAAGAGGATCCTCTGGGATCGCGCTAGCAGGAACCTAAAGGCAAAAAAGACAAGGGTGGCCACCATACCAATGTGGAGGCCTGAAATGGCCAGAAGGTGGGAGATTCCGATACGGCTGAACAACTCGCGGTTTTGTGGTGAGATCTCGTATCGATCCCCAATGACAAGGGCCTTTAATATGCCCCTGGAATCACTCGGCGGGGCTCTTTCGATTAGCTCAGACACGGCCATACGTGCCCTGTCAATAATTTGTCGAAAGCGGCCGGCCTTTGTCGTATGAAGCTTGACCAATAACTCCTCTTTAGATACATAAGCCATGGCCCAGATTTTCTTAAAGGTCATGTACTGCCTGTAGTCAAAACCGCCGGGGTTATTGAAATTTCTAATCTTCTTTAGCCTAGCAAGACATCCTATCCGGTCACCTGTTTGAAGCCCATCAATATGCCCTCGAACAGTTATGCGAACAGCTCCTGTTACGGAGCGAGAAGCCTGGTTTCTTGTCATGGTCTCGACCTGGAGGACAAATCTGGTTCGATCAGAAAAATGTTCGGGATAGCCCTTCAGTGTGCCGGTGATGTGCCATGGCTTGTCATCGATATATTGAGTTACGTGATTGGCAGGGAGTTTGGGCGCTATCGAAGCCTGAAGGCTCCAGTAGCCAAGGAGGAGAAAAAGGACAAGGGGCAAGAAACGCACTCTTTGCTTCTGCCGGACAATAAAGGCACAGATGAGAAAGATGGCTAAAACAGCAGGGAGAATGTATGGAAAACCAGGGAGGTAGAGCCCTGTTACAATTCCGCACATGAGTGCCAGGAGAGCTGGGATTAAGGGCCTGGCATAGGCTTGTGGAGAAGCACCGGCATGCATGAGTTTTTTGAATGAAACGTATTGAAGGTCCTATCTCATGAATGCCGACATTTTTCAACTACCGTTTCCTGCGAACCACCCGTTTTCTGACGACCCTTTTCCTTTTCTTGGGTCGTTGCTTCGTGGCGGTGGCAAGAGAACCGGCAGACCTTTGGGGCATTAGAACCTGTTGTTACGGCGGGAAATCACCTGCTTGCCCGGGCAGGTTTTGCTGGTAACGGCAAGTAGCTCTGGGGCATTTTAAGATGGTTTCGCCATCCTTACCTTCGAACATAGTCGGCTTTAGGTGCGTGGCTTATTGATAAGGTCTAAGTTTGACATGTCCCTTTCTTGTGGTCATGCTGTATGATTGTTGGTATATAGGAGACACGAAGAGAGACCTTTGCAAAACGCCCCTTTTTGCCCGATTGAGCGCTATGCTTCACTTCGTGTCTGCGTAAGGCTCAAATTTTAATCCTCGAAATACTCAATGTATTCCTGTGGTTAAAATTTTCGCCTTTCTTGAACTCTAACAAAAATTTGCATTTTTCAAAGGTCTCGAAGAATATGAATAGGTCGCGTAGTGTCTTGGTGGCGGAAACAGCCTGTAAAGGAGACGGCACAAATGCACGATTTCAACGATAGCCTGTCAAGTTCCCATGAACAGTTTTCTGAAGACCTGAGGCGTTGTATCGCTTTTCATGGACATATATGTCCGGGGTTGACCTACGGCTACCTGGTTTCAAAAAAAGCCACCGAGTTACTTGGCCTTCGGCATTCCAAAGATGAAGAGGTCGTGGTTGTTAGCGAAAACGACACCTGTGCGGTAGATGCCCTGCAGGTCCTCCTTGGCACAACGGCAGGAAAGGGTAATCTAATTATTAATAATTACGGGAAAAATGTCTTTACAGCCTTCAGCCGAGAGACCAGGCGAGCCTTTCGTTTTTCCCGCAAAAGCGGTTACATGTATGAAGGCGAACATAAAGAAGAATTCGAAGGACTTGAGGCAGCGTTCGTTGAGGGTCGTGCAACACAGAAACAACGGATACGCCAAAAATGGTTGAAGACTCTGGATTTGCTTGCCAAGCCCTTTGACACGGTCTTTGACACAAAAGAGATTAAATGGTCCGAACCTCCCTATGCCCCCCTGGCATCTTCCGAGGCGTGTGCCCAGTGCGGTGAGATGACGATGGCAACCAAGATGGTGGAGGGAAAAGATGGAAGGCGCTTGTGCATCCCTTGTGCACAGTTACTCGGCTTGTAACTCTCCCGCGGTCACATTTTGCCTCAAAGAGTCAATAATTTGACACATGATCAGACCGTCAAGCATAATATCCTGTCCTTTCAAAACCCATCGTTCCATTCTTCCAACATTCTAACCTTGTATTGGACAATTCCCCGACTCTAAGCATGTGATCTTCCGGCATGATTCGTGCAAAAAATTGTCCTGCACAAAGATGATGGTTTCGTAAGGGATATTTTGCCATGCTGGAAAATGTTATAGAGGACCAAAGCCTGAACAAATATCTCACCTCTTTTGATCCGGGCCAGACAATCCTAGTTGAAGGGGATGATTCCCGGGACATGTATATACTGGTGTCCGGCCAGCTGGATGTCCTTAAGGGGAGTAAGAAGATATGGGAGATTACGGACAGAGGTTCCATCTTTGGCGAGATGTCGTTCCTGCTTAGGTCTAAACGAACGGCTACCGTAAAGACGAGAACTGAGGTGCAGGTGCTGTGTATTCCAAAGACGGATATCAATGGTTTCCTGGGTGAGTTCCCGCAAGTCGCCGTGGAGATAACCCGATTGCTGGCAAGCCGCCTTGGCGAGGCCACTCAAATCGTCTATGGGTTCAGGGAATTTTGCGATCAGTTGCCTGACGCAGTGCTTTTGGCGGACAAAGGCGGCCACATTTTCTCTTGGAATACGGCCGCTGAAAATCTGTATGGAAGAGATGCAAAACAGATGCGCCAAGGCACTGTAGAAGATATCTATGAAGAACCACAGGCCTACAAAAACTTTCTCGATGAAGTGCAACAAAGATATTCTGTAAGGGAAAAGATACTCAAGGTGAAACATCCTGAAAAAGGGCTCCGCTTTGTATCTACTAGTACTACTGTTCTTTATGACGGACACCACAACTTCAAAGGGGTCCTCTCCTTAGGCCGGGATGTAACCGATGTCCAAAATCTTGAACGCAGATATCGCAGGGTTCGCAACTGGTTTATCCCGGTTTTGGTGTTTTTTGTCCTTGCTGGTGCAGCCATGTTTTCTGGATATCGCCACTTTTCGAAGGGCTATCAGACATTAGACGAAATAAAGCAGGGCCTTAGAAATCAGTTGGCCAAAGACTATGTCTTGCTCAAATCAATGCTGACTGACCATTTTGCAAATGGCAACAAGTTCTTGACGAGTCAACTGATGAAGGAGTTTTTTAGGATTCAAGACACCAGTGTCATGCCTTATACGGGGCTCGTCCTGCTTGATAAAGATAAAAAGGTGTTTGATTCATATTCAGTTAAAACCCCATTGGACGGAAAAGATATGGACGGAAACAGCTACGGGGGTATTGCCTTTAAGGGAGATGAGAAGACAATCCATAAAGTGCTCAGTCTCTATCGTGTCGATGAAGATCATCCTATGGGCAGCAAGGGCGTAGAAATTGCCTTTGAGATGTATAAGAGGGCGCGATTTCTGGGTTGGTTGGTATTTCAAATGGATGTTGAATCTTTGGATAACAAATACGGCCTTGATGAGAAGGGGTTGGAAGAATTTCGTTTCAAGATGCCCCAAGAAAAAGACCGCAATTGAGTGAAGAAGTGAATAGGCCAGAAGTAATAAAATCCTGTAACCATCAGATCTCAGAAAGTGCTGAGGGCGACCTTACCATACACCTGGAAGGAGGGATAGGGATATCTAACGCGGCCCACATGACCAGGGTATTGTATCAGGTGTTAGAGGACAAACCGCAGACTTCTGTGACTGTCGATCTGAACAAAGTGAATTACCTTGACGATTTTGGGGTTCTCGTTCTTGTTGAGTTGAAAATGATAGTCTTGGGCGAAAAGGCAGAGTTCTGTTTGCAAAACATTAGTAATGAAGCAGGTAAAGCCCTTTCTATGTACAACTTTGACCTGCTGGGCAAGAGGGATAAACCTTACAAGCGTACTGAAAGACAGGGTTTATTGATCCGCCTTGGCGAGGCTACGGTGCGGCAAGCCGCGGATCTAAAATATATGATCTCCTTTCTCGGGTCTATATGCCTTTCAATCCTTTACACCTGCTTGAACCCCAGGTCTTTGCGTAGAGATGATACCTATATGTGTATGCAGAAAACCGGCGTAGACGCCTTGCCTATTGTAGGTCTTATTAGCTTTCTCATGGGGTTGATCATGGCCTTCATGTCTGCAGTCCAACTACAGCAGTTCGGGGCAAACATTTACGTTGCATCCTTGGTTAGCTTGGCTATGACCAGGGAACTGGGACCGATAATGACTGCCATTATTGTGGCCGGGAGATCTGGTTCAGCCTTTGCGGCCGAGATAGGCACGATGAAGATATCCGAAGAAATAGATGCCCTCTTTACGATGGGCTTTAGTCCCACAAGGTTTCTAGTGGTTCCCAAGGTAATTGCATCTGTAATTGTAGTCCCGCTGTTAACACTCTTTTCCGATTTGTTTGCCATAATAGGTGGATTGATTGTTGGAGTATTTACGCTTGACCTAACGGCTAACGCATACATAAGTCAAACGATAAAGACCTTGGCACTCTTTGATGTGTTTTTGGGCCTTTTTAAAAGCGGTGTATTTGCGCTGCTCATCGCCTGGATAGGTTGTCTTAGGGGGTTTCAGGTTAAGGGAGGAGCGGCATCGGTTGGGAAGGCAACAACCTCTGCCGTAGTTAGCGGGATATTTCTTATTGTCCTCTTTAATTCGATCTTCTCAGTAATACTCCGCTACTGGGAATAGGAATTTGTAAAGGCCGGAAGCGACAGCATGGGAAGGCAGGCCATCATAGAAGTCAGGGATTTGGTTGCCAAGTATGCAGAGGAAACGATCTTTGACGGCATATCTTTTGATGTCTTCCAAGGGGAGATATTTGTTATCCTGGGCGGGAGTGGATGTGGCAAGTCAACCTTGCTAAAACACCTTATAGGGCTTATCCCGCCCGCCGCCGGCAGGATATCGGTGGCAGGTTGCGATATCTGCCGTTCGGAAGAAAAGGCGTTCAGGGATATGCTCAAAAAGATTGGAGTTCTTTATCAGGGGGCAGCCCTTTTAGGTTCTATGACCTTGGCGGACAACGTGGCGTTGCCGATCAAGGAATACACCGACTTGCCACAAGTAAGTGTGGAAAGATTGGTCAAGATGAAGTTGGGCCTCATGAACTTGGAGGGCTACGAGGATCATTTGCCGTCCCAGATTAGCGGGGGGATGAAAAAGAGGGCCGGTTTGGCGCGGGCGATGGCCCTTAATCCGGAGATACTTTTTTTTGATGAACCATCGGCCGGCCTTGATCCTGTAACGGCTGCCGAGCTTGACAACCTCATTATTCACCTGAACAGTACGTTCGGTACTACTATGGTGATTGTAACCCACGAACTCGAAAGTATTTTTGCCGTAGCCCATAGAGTCATCATGTTGGATAAAAATACCAGGGGCATAATTGCTGAGGGAGATCCCAAGTATCTGCGCGATCATAGCGAGAACCGATTCGTAAGACAGTTTTTTAATCGACTGCCCGGTCTTGCTAATGAGGCGGAAGGATTAGAGAAGAGGTAACTAGTAATGGCCTCCCAGAAGACCAAATTTACAGTGGGGCTGTTTGTGGCCGGTGGTATTGCCTTTGTTCTGCTGGCAATCATATGGTTGGGAATGTCCCGCTTTTTCGAAAAGGGGCAGTACTATGTCACTTACTTCAATGAGTCTGTCCAGGGGTTGGATTTGGAATCTCCGGTGAAATACAGGGGTGTTTCCATTGGACGGGTAATAAAGATCGGCGTGGCCCCTGATTCAAGGTTGATAGAAGTAGTACTTAAGGTTGAATCCGGACAAAACCTAGATGGCAATATAGTGGCTCAACTGAAATCAGTAGGTATCACAGGGAGCATGTTTTTGGAATTGGATAGAAAGAAGGAGAACGAACCAGACAGATCTCCTTCCCTTAGCTTTCCATCAGAGAACCCAATAGTGGCTTCAAAGCCATCGGATATCAGTGAATTGGTTCAAGGCATTGACGATGTTCTAAATCAGATAAGGTCTTTAGACCTTAAAGGGATTTCAGATAAGGTTATATTAAACCTGGATGATGTCAACCAAATGATCCGTGATGCAAATGTAAAAGGCCTTTCC
>MAVP01000115.1 GCA_001751075.1 Desulfobacterales bacterium S7086C20
CCCATCCCCGCGGGACGATCAAGCATGGCATAATAGTCACATATTTTTTCAGGAAACAGGACAGCATCTTTATTCTCTACTTCAGTAGCAAGACAAATACGTTCAAAGTCGACGAAATCCTTTGTGCGACCAATGCCTACTCGGGGTCCATATGGCCCGTAAGCTGTGTAGGTGATGTAGAATGAACCATCAATCCACGTAACGCGAGGATCCTCAATGCCATACCGCTCATAGACTTCATAGTAAGGATCTGATGATGGGATTGCCCAAGGTGAATTCTGCACGGTAAATTTGTATCCATCATCTGAATAAGCAAGGGTCAAGTGACTGTGCCCTTCGGGATCTTCAATTCGAAGGATCAGCACGTAACGTCCTTCAAATTTGCAAGCTGCCGCATTAAAGACAGTATTGCAGGCATAGGGAACATCATCGCTTGTCAATATGGGATTGCCGGAATAGCGTTTGAACGGATACAGATGTGGAAGCATTTTCAATCATTCTCCTCATGCAACCAGGATAACCCGGGATTCAATTTGGGGGGTGTCCATCACCGTCTTATACAGTTCGATGTGCTAATCAGCCCCTGGCGACCATGAAATAATATTCTTAACATATTTCTTCGCATTTTGGTGGAGATTTTGGGACAGTTGGTCATAGGACAATGTTCTAACTACGCTTTCCACGTATTGGGAGCGATTTTTGCACTTCAGCCCAGCCTCGGATGTCTCAATCGTCTTTTTCATGGCCTTGCTGGTACTCGTTATGATCGGCTTTCATGTGTCTTTCCTAAAACTCTGAATCCAGAACCACCGGCTGGCCAGACCGCTTGGACTCCCGCGCAAGTTCATATGCCTGAAGGTACTGTCTCGCTACGACATCCCACGAGACGACCTCATCCAAATACCGCTTAAGGTTTTCGCCAAGTTCCAGCCGAAGTTGTTCATCACGGGCCAGTTGGATCACTTGCTGCTTGAGCATGGTTTTAGTAGTGAATAGCAAGCCACCTTCGCTTTCCAGAGTCTGGGCGGTCAGCCCTTCCATGGGTGCGGTAGTGATATAGGGCTTGTTCACTGAGATGATTCGGGCCAATGTGCCCGACTGTGTCTCATCGGTAGATGGCAGCACGATAAAGTCGCATACCGCCATCATCTGGTAATATATCTCACCTCGAGGAACGAACTCATAATAATGGGCGATACCTTTTTCCTGCAGTTCAATAATTTCGGACTTCCAGCGCTCATAATCGGCCTTGTGATTTGGATCACGCATGGCTCCGGCCGCCAACAGGTCCCATTCCTGGCCGTTTCTACTCTTGATTTCTTCGTGAATCTCGTCCCACATCGAAAGCAAGATATCCCAGCGCTTGTTGGACTGAATCCAGCCGATCATGCCTACCACGTGATCAGCGAGGCCCATCTCCTCCAAGCCTAACTCCTTCCTCAGCTTAGGTATTTCGTGGACCCCCCAGCGCCTGTCTGCTCGGGCACCATGGGGCACCACCATAATGTTTTGCGGTGCATCCCACCCGTATCCGGGGAAAACCCAGTCCAGACGCCATTTTTGATAGTGACATTTGACAAGGACGACGTCGCCCTTCTGACACAGGTGGTAAATGAACTTGGCCTCAGCGTCCCTTGGCCGCCCGTGAACGGTATGCGGTTCCACCACAATGGGGTAGTCTCTAACTGCCTCGAGAAGCATAAGGAAGCCCTGGTTTCCGTCCCCCATGCCGTGTTGATCCCGGTATTCGTAAAGCCCATACTCATGTTCAAAATGGATCGCGTAGGGATCCAGTTCCTCTATTTTCTCAGCCACTGGCTTCCACCAATCATGGCGGCTCATATCAATAATAGGAAAGACCCCCTTTCCCTCACCGTCGGTATGACTGATGACCAATACGTCCCTGTGGGGACTGGCCTTCTGAATGAATTCACGGGCCTCTTCGGTGAAAGTGCCTATTCCACACAAACGCGGCGGGTATGAGCTAACCATGACAATCGGATTGGTTGACATGCGGGTTATCCTTACTTCCTCTCTCCTAAGTGATTACAGGCTTTCCAGCAGCGGCCTCCGAGGCCATGAGTGAGTGCAAACTCAAAAGAGAAAGCAGCCAGGCTAAGGTCGATTTGGCGCCCTGGTTCTGATTTGCACCGTCGGCTGTCAGGCCATCGCAGCATCCTCCCGTTCTATAGTCATAGAGAGGAACGTTCAGATCATTTCGACCCAAGAACCAGTCGAAGCAGCGCCGGGCCGCCTCAGTCCATTTCTTTTCGGCGGTGATTCTGTATGCCTCTATACAGGCTTCGATCATGTTTTCAGCCTCTTGCGGTTGCTGATCGAATCTGGCCCGCTGGCCATCTCGCGTAAACCACCCGTGGTTACCAATGGGTACGAAATGCCCTTTGGGGTCGCTCTGAATCTGAACAAGCCAGTCCAGAGAACGGAGACCAGCGCTAATCATATCTTCTCGGTGAAGCCAACGACCCGACAAAAGCAGAGCCTGCGGAATCCTGGCGTTTGCGTAGTTGACTGTGTCCTCGATCCAGGGCCAATCATCAGAGGCATGTGCTTGAAACTGGTCAAACAAGGCATTTGCCAGGACCTCTCGAATGCGCCGTGCTTCGGTATCCCCTCCGAACCATTTTAGATAGGCGTGAATGCCCACCAGGCCGAAGGCCCAGGCCCTTGGGGACCGGAAGTGAACCATTGGCCGCAAGGCTCGCTCGAAGATGGTCATGGCTGCTCCCGTAAAGCTCTCCGATTTGGACAGAGCCACGGCCATACCCAGGCTCCAGATTGCACGACCGTGGCAGTCTTCGCTGCCCTGATCTTCGAGCCACGTTCGGTCGTAGCCCATAAAGTTGCGAAAGCGGCCATTGTCATCGTTTAAGGCATGGTACAGAAAACCCAAATAACGACAGGTGAGGTCGGTCAACACAGTGTCGTCAGGTATCAACTCCCGGGCCATCATCACGGCGATTAAAGCCTGCGCATTATCATCCGTGCAGTAGCCGTCACAGCGTTGGGGCACGGTAAACTTGGCATGTTGCAGTATCCCTACGTCGTCGGTCAACAGGTTGAGGTGCCTGAGTTTTAGCTGAGGCAGTTCGGGCGGGGTCGCAGAGAGGGTTTTGGCTTGGAATCCGATCCTAGGGTGCTGTTCGCGTTCATTCTTGGTTTCTATGAAAAGCTCCAGATAGCGTCGGGCCACCTCTTTCCAGATCATGTTTCGGGAAAATGTGTAGGCTCGTTTGCGCATAGCGTGACGTTCAACCTCATTGTCAAAGAGATCAATCACCTGGTCAGCTAAGGCGTCCGAATCGTGGAACGGAACAATGCGTCCCCTCCCATGGTTGAGCATTTCCTCGGCATACGGGTATGGCGTGGAGACCACCGCCTTGCCAGCCCCGAGAGCATAAGCCAGAGTACCGGAAACGACCTGTTCCCTGTTCAAATAAAGCGTTGCGTATATGTCAGCAGTTCCCAGGAATTCGCACAACTCCGTGAGAGGTACGAATCTGTTGTGAAAGATAAGGTGATCTTCCACACCTTTTTCCCTGGCCCGGAGTTGGAGAGAAAGACGGTAAGACTCGCCCCCCTCCCTTATCACATTCGGATGGGTTGCCCCGAGAACGATGTAAGCAGTTTCCGGATGCTTGCTCACAATGGCGGGCAAAGCGTCGATCATGTCCTCAATGCTCTTGCGCGGAGAAATCAAACCAAAGGTCAAGATGACCTTTCGCCCCTCCACTCCAAACTGTTCTTTATAGTAATTAGGATCAACAAAAGGAACGTCCGGGATACCATGATGGATAAAAACGATCTTTTCCTGAGGCATGCCGTAAACCTCTTTAAGGATTTCCTCAGCCTTGTGGCTCATGACCACCAGCCGGTCAGAAACACTACCCAATTCTTGGAAAATGGCCTTTCGCTCCGGATCAGGTTCCCTCAGCACGGTATGCAATGTTGTTATCACAGGCATGCGCAGATTACGTAGAAGTTCCAAAATGTGGCTACCGGCATTCCCTCCAAAGATCCCGAACTCATGCTGTAAGCAAACAGCATCGACACGGTTCATATTGAGAAAATCAGCTGCCAAGCGGTGATCCGCCAGGTTCCAGTCGTTCAACTCAAAGCGTACCCGATTGGGATAGGAGTAACCTTCAGGCACATCATTCATCACCATTGCCCAGCAGTCCATCTCGGGGGCCTCGGTCGCAAGAGCTTCTGAGAGATCCGTCGTAAAGGTGGCAATACCGCATTGTCGCGGCAAATAATTCCCGATCAAGGCAATGCTGTTTGGACTCTCGGGGTATAATCTACTTGGATTCATGACTACCTCTCCCCCGGCACCTATTGAAACATGTCAGTTGATTAGCATTGAGTACCATTTGTGTCTGAATCTTCTCATGGATAGGGGTAATTTGCTACAATTTTTGAAGGAAACGCCTTTCAATCTTGCGTCCTCTCTTCCGAAGGGCCGATACGAAGAGACTATGATTCCCTTTCTTATCCAGGGAAGATGGGGAAAATGGACTTGACTGTCAAGCAAAAAGGGACCTCGAGACAGCTTTTCATTTGTTTGAATTGAAGCAATTTGCGATTTTTGATCGAACCTTCAAAAATCAAGGCCCCAAGAAGTTGCGATACGGGTATCAAACCAAGACTGTCGGCTGATTCTGCCGAGCTAGGCGCTCAAGGATAGGTCTTCACATCGTCAATGCCCAGAATCTGGCGGGTCATGCCACGATGGGCGATAATCTTAACGGATTGGTGGCCTCAAAAGCTCCCCATAGTTTCTTGTAATCATGAATCTTGCGTCAGCTTCTTCCTGTGAAGTCCTACTCTTGAAGATTGTATACTCATATCAGAACGGTACCTGGAACGGGGTGACGTCCGGATCTATACCAGGTCCTTCAATTTTGTCATGGCTCTGGTTACGTACACACCATTTTGGTTGCCGGTTAGCAACGCCAACGAATTGGTGGGAGAAGCCCACCAAACCGGGCTAGGTCTTTACTCCCTCTGGTAGCCCAATTGGAAGGCTTCATAGTCCACGTTAGAAAAAGAAAAGGCGATAGAAGAAGTAATTTCATCTACCGCCGTGATGGTAGTTATTTACTTATTTAAGAGCATCCATAGTCTTCATAGTGCTCGGTTTGGACTCCTTCTTTTCCTATGAGGAAGTCACACTATGCATCATATAAGCCTTATTTTGGCTTCAAAACCAACAAGATATTTTCATCAAACCATTCGATCTGGTTCGTATCCTGAAACCGCCTCCTAATATTTTCTTGAAATGTTTTCAAGGCTTCATCCAATTCATCTTTTTCGTAGAGAGAAAACGTGGAATAGTGTCTTGCTTTCACTTTTTCAACAAGCTGTTCTATGGTAGTGTTTCGTTTATATTTAAACGGCTTAGCAATTTCCAACCTCAATGAACCGACAGATTGAATCCATTGTTCCATTTCATATAGTTCGTACAAGCGGGTTTCCCTTTCTGAAAAGAGAGGAAAATATTGTCCCCAGATACTCCTGGCATTTTGGCTTTTCAACCGAGTATAGATAAAAATCGTACCATTTTCTTTTATCACCTTGTCGGATTTTTCTATAAACTTAACAAAATCAAAATGATGAATGGCATTAAAGGTCAAAATGCAGTCCATTGAATTATCTTTCAATGGAATATCATCTACATGCGCTTTGATCGTTCTAAAATTGGTGATTCCATGGCTTGTTAGGTAGTCCAAAACTTCTTCCAGCATGTATTCGTTAATGTCGATGCAGGTCAAATGCAGGTTGTTTAGGTGTCGAAAGAGCAGTAAGTTGTAGCGTCCATCACCACACCCAACATCCGCAGCCGTGACTTCCGGCAGACCCCTCAACGTCTCACCAATGAAGGCAATCGGTTCTATATCGGTTGTTCGTACCTGTCTATAGCGAGAGGCGACTCGTGAAAAATGACTATACATATTTTGAACTGCGTCCATTGTTTTTTCCTCATAATCCACCATCACAGCAAGCTAACCCAACTTCCACCCAATAGGCATTAAATTACAAGAGTAATCATAAAAAGGCCAACCTTCAGTTCAAGCCAGTTCGGTGAGCGGTTTGCTATCACCCTTCCCCCACAGCCTTCTTCCCTTGCCGGCGGCGATAATCAAGCATTTCATGCGGCTTCTTTTCTCGGGTTCTGTTGATAAATGCCTCGGTCATCCGATAGGCTTCATCATCCGTGTATTGCCGGGGCGGGTGTTTCATGAAATAGGCTGACGGCCCGTACAGGATGCCGCCCTCACTCCGGTCCAGCGCCAGCTTGCCACAGCGGATGGCGTCAATGACAATACCGGCGGAATTGGGGGAATCCTCCACTGAAAGGCGCAACTCCAGGTTCATGGGCACGTCACCGAACAGCTTGCCCTCCATCCGAATAAAGCATACCTTGTTATCCTTTTGCCAGGCCACATAGTCGCTGGGCCCGATGTGGATGTTCTCGTCATCCAGGCGTTTTGGCGCAACCGACTGGACAGCCTCTGTTTTCGACTTTTTCTTGGAGAGAAGACGGATGCGATTGAGCATATTTAGAAAGTCGGTGTTCCCGCCGGTATTGAGCTGGTAGGTGCGCTCCAGCTTGACACCCCTTTTGTTGAATAGATCGGTCAGGGTCCGATGCGTTATGGTGGCTCCGAGCTGGGCCTTGATGTCGTCGCCAATGATGGGGATGTTCTTCTCCTCGAAACGTTTGGCCCAGGCAGGATCGCTGGCAATAAATACAGGCATACTATTTACAAAGGCAACCCCTGCCTCCAGGGCGCACTGCGCATAGAACCGAGTGGCCTTCTCAGATCCCACCGGAAGGTAGTTCAACAGAATCTCTGTTCCAGATTCCTTGAGAACCCGGACAACTTCTCCCATGTCAGGTTCCGGCTCATCAGCCAGGACGAAGGTGTATTTGTCGTCGTAGTCCCGCATATGTTCGGAGAAACCATCCATAATCTTTCCCATACAAACAGTAGTGCCGATTTTCGGAACATCCTTGTAAAATACCGTGGTGCAATTGGGCTCAGCAAAGATGGCCTCGGCTGTGTCCTTGCCAACTTTTCGCTTGTCGATGTCAAACGCTGACACCACCTCGATATCGCAGGGCTTGTATCCGCCTATGTCCCAATGCATCAGACCTATAGCGTTTTCGCTATCCTTATGCCTGTAATAATTGATTCCCTGAACCAATGAACTGGCGCAATTCCCGACTCCAATAATACCGATCCTGATGTTATGCATCAGTTGTCAACCCCCTTCTTCATATTATGAGATACACGCGAACTCACTACCACAACAGATCAACATTTTGTAAACGCCGATTGGCACAAACCAGCGCCATTCACAGGCCGGCCTCGGCTGTTGCCAGAAGCTGGGGCCTGAGCTGACAGCCATGCCAAATTGTATGTGCAGGACGGAGAAGGGCACTCGAGAGGAGAGCCACGGCTAACATTTGGGAAGCAATTACAGGACCTTAGCAATCCATGGGGGGCATGACCATCAATTGGCGGGCAGATCCCAACACTCCGGATACCGCGTGGTCCAATTAATTATCTGTTTCAAGCCTGTTTGTCAAGCCGCTACTAAACATCCAAATCAACAACAGTCCAGCGAAGATTCCATGGCATGTAAGTCACAATCCCCGGATTTCTTCTTGATTTTCCTGCTGCTCCTTGCAGTTAATACACAAGGTGGCCACCAGGCGAGCCTGTAATCTCGCCTCGGGAATCTCCTCTCCGCATTCGTCACAGATACCAAAAGTGCCATCTTCAAGCCTGGTCAACGCATCCTTGATTTTTCTTATCAGGATACTCTCCCTTCCTTTAATGCGGAAGGCAAAAC
>MAVP01000116.1 GCA_001751075.1 Desulfobacterales bacterium S7086C20
GGTGAAGGGCCTGGGGCCTATTGATGGTTAGATTTGCAGCGATCTGCCCCGGTGGGATCCTATGGGTACCGTAGACAGTGATGAGGCGATCGTAGTTTCTCACAATTGGGATGAAATCCGACGCACCATGTGGAACTACGTCGGTATCGTGCGCTCAAACAATCGTCTGCGGCGGGCCCGCAACCGCATTGAAACGATCCAGAAAGAGATTCATGAATATTACTGGGATTTCAAGATTACGTCGGATCTGATCGAGCTACGAAACATCGCCATGGTGGCCGAACTCGTCATCCAGTGTGCCATGTTGAGAAAGGAGAGCCGAGGCCTGCATTATAATATCCAATATGCTGAAAAGGATGACAAGTTCTGGCTTAAGGATACAATTCTACGGAGACCCTTTGTGGGATGAGATGCGAATGCAGAGAAATGATTAGCCCTTCCGGGCTTCAATACAGATATTTGGCCACAGACCCACACAGACTATTGTGGCAACGACCCGCCTACCGGGCTATGGCGGGCAGGCCTGTCGCCACAGTGATTGTCGTGCCCTTAGGGCAACTGTGAAGTACGATGTCTTCTTCGCGATAGCGAAGTAGGCTTTCTTTGTCCGGTCAGGTCGACCGGACAAAATAGTCTGTGGCTGTCTGCGTGTGTCTGTGGCTAAATCCTTTGTTTTGCCTTCTATTCCGAAATCCGCACTCAAAAAGGTTTCTTTAGTGATTCCGGCACCTCATAGTCTTTGAATTTGAAGGGTGATATATGGTCTTCACCATATTTCTTTTGAGCTTCGACTAGCAAGCCTCTTTGGGCGTCAATCATCTCAAAAATCTCTTTTGGAACAACACGGGTTTCTTTTTTATAAAACTCCTCCACAATCTCAAGCTTCTCTACGAGCTCAGGCACACGCATCACAAACTGAAGCTCGTACTGATCCTTTGAGTAACCAGTGGCTAACTCTTTCTCAAAGAGCTCAGCCAGGTCCTCATATTTGGGAATCAAGCCGGTCGGTGTTGGGTAGGCTCCCACTTCCCCATTAATCCTCCTTTCAATCCACCTGATCCAAACTTTCTTGTCCATCTTGGTGTTCAGGAATTCTCCCGCCGCATCTCTCAAAAAGTAGTTTACATAGAATATCTTTGGCGGTTCTTTTAGTTCTTTCGCGAACTGGATGTGATTTTCCAGGTATTGGCCGATGGGGATCGATACAAATTCCTTATTGGCCATGGGATTGATGATGACTTTAGCGCTGGAGCCCCCTACGGTTGCAGCTGTGGGCTCAGATTCGATACTGGCACCATAGAACACGCCATGAACCCAACCATACGATTGTGATACAGGGCCTGGTCTTTTTGAGCTACGTCCCCCATAGATAATGCCTTCAAGCTCAACCACCTGAGTTGGGTCAAAATTTTCGATTCCTTCCAGTGCTACACAGAATCGGGCATTATCATGGGAAACTGGAATCGATTTACCTTTGTCGTCCTTCTTCTCCTGCGACCATAGGCCGGAATGGTTGCGTCCCCCTGAAGGCACATCAACTTTTCCCATACCTTGCCAATATGGTCTGCCGTCAGCCTCAAGAATATTGGAAAATATGACTTCTCCGGGTCTCACAAGAAGTTCGTGGCAATAGGGATCATCTTCCGGGTTGACATCTTTGATGACCCCGAAAATGCCTTTCTCAACATTGGCTGCGTAAACCTTGCCATCTTTTTTACGAACGTGAGCCAGGTCATCACCGACAATATTGAACAGCATGGATGTGGATGTCTTGCCGCACCAACTCGGAAAGGCACCGCCAATATACGTTGACTTGCCTCCTTCATAGCTGGGCACCCCTGAAATGAAAAAATGTTCAGAAAGCCAGTCCTCTTCAGCAGCTCTCCTTATGGCAAGACGATGGGCCAATTTCTTGGCGGCAACCGTGTTTCCGGCATACTGCGTGTTGACGCTGTAAACAAAGCTCTCTTCCATGTCTATAAACATTCTGCGTAGGTCAACATCATGGCTAACGTCATTCTCCAAAGCGCCTGCAGAGTGTAAGAAAGCAAAGAATCCTTCCTTCCCGGTCCGGTCTTTGAATAGCTCATACCCCGAGCGATAGAGTATATCTTCACTGTGGGCAACATAGTATGAATCAGTGATCTGCAAGCAAGGTATGGCAAATTCGGTTCCCAATGGTCCCAGTGAATAAAAGCTAACCACCATCTCCTTCCCGCGCATAATACCATTCATGATTCCATTGATTTCATCAAGGCCCTCTTGTCGGTCTACGGAGTTCAGGGCAGGGCCAAGCGACGTGCCACCTGATACCAGAAACTTGGTGTTTACTGGATCTCTTCCCTGATCTTCATACCCATCATAGTGAATAGTATGTCCTGACATAATAAGGGACTTCTCTTCCCCCAGTCTCACAGCCTGCTCACGCACGCGTTCTGAGTCCTCAGGAGATCCAGTGGAGACAAAAACAGAGTCAGGTTGAAACTTCACAATGGCGTCTGCAATTATTTCATTCAGGGGCGTGTTATTTAAAGCCAGAAGCTTTCCCAAACTGTCCGAGTCTAATTTGCTTTCGAGCACTTCATTTACAGACATTTTATCTTCCTCCTGTGCCCCTTGAGGGGCTTCGCTGAACCATAAAAAAGATTGGATAACATAGGCTATGGTGCAAAGCAACTATAACCCAATTGAGCGTCAACAAAACGCGTCAACAAAACATTGTATTATATTATCCGCCTTCGCAGAAGACCACGGGCTTGCCCGTGGATGAATGCGCAAACAATCAATATGCTACGGCGCGATGTCGCCCCGAAGCTGAGGCGGATAACCGCGTCGTAGCCGAAGGCGAAGACGGGTACTTTAGTGGGACCACGGGTTTACCCGTGGGGCTCCATAATTAGACGTCATTCTTTGCTCTATCTGGGGTTCTGTATCTGTTCTATCAGTTGGATAATCAGGTGGTCGTTCAAGCTGACGCTTCGAGAAACCGCAATAGAATTGCAGGCAGTTACAAGCAACTATCTGACTATCAGGTAATCAGCGGCTACAAATTATCTAACCATTCGGGTTGCAGTATGTCACATGTTGTAACAACCTTGTTGTTTCGATATGGTTATGTTACCTGAATATTTCCAAAAACGATCATAATGGGAAGTTATCCATGAAAATTTGGACCTCAAATATCTAAAGGTTTGGGCATACAGAAGGAAGCGGTCTGTGTTTGGCGTTTTATACAGACTGTATAATCAAGGTTAGCCGACTCGCCTAATCGGTAACGTACGGAGAATATGACCACACGACTGGTATTTTTCTTGGTTTTGTTATGTAACTCACTGGCGGTGAGTGTTGCCGTTATGATCCACATGTACACCGGAGCGAACCAATTCCGGGAAGGCGGGTTCATTACCATACTCTCCGCTGTCCAACTATTGGCGACATCTTGGTTGTCTTACAAGATTTTGCGGGCCGGTGATGCAACGCGAAGGTGCTCCCCTTGGAGAGACTCTCGTGCAGTCTGGGGGATCATTTCTTTGGGTTTTCTCTTTCTATTTGCCGATGAGCTTTTTATGATCCATGAAAGCATTGATCATCAGATTCATTACGTCTTCAACTTGCAAAAGACTGGCCTTACTGATCGTATCGACGACGTTCTCATTGGGCTATACGGTTTGGCAGGTATTGGTGTCCTCATTGCTTACCGCGACGAATTGAAAACTTATAGGGAAGCCCTTCCGTTCTTTATTTGTGGGTTTGTCCTTCTATTTACTATGGTCGGACTCGACTTGTTCACTAATAGAAATGATATTTTCCCAGTACTCTTCGATCATGATCAGGCCGCCGTTTCTTATCCCTGGCTCTCCCATGCGGAAGACTGGTTGAAGGTCTTTGCAGAAGCGTTTTTTGTTGTGGCATTTTATGCAATTTTACAAAAAGCAAAGTGCATGGGAGAGGGGTCCGTTGTTCGTACAGACGGCTGTTGTAGAGGTTGCGATGTGTCAATATATTGGCAGGCGTTAGGTGTTTCGTATTTCTTTTTTAAAGTAACCATCGGGGTTATATTGCCATTTTTTACTATTCACCATCTTATCACGGGAGACATTGTTAGTCTGAAAAGCCTCGTATGGCTTGTTGCGGTCGTTGAATATTGGCTCATTTTCTTTGTTGTCTTCGTCGAATAGAAGTACTATGTGGTAGTTGAGTTTTCGCATCATTTCAATTTCCGACCGTTGCTGATTGTCAGCCATCAGCCGGGATTAAAGATAATGCCATATTATCTCCAATCCTGGTCAGCCCCAGAATCTTATGATATGAATCTGTTATCTTTGTTTCTTGTAAATTGTGGATAATGGAGTAAGGTCGAGAAAAGCGTCGGCTCAAAACATCCAACATGTTGGAAAGCGAGCTTGAACAATTGGATTCTCTTATTGCCAAGTTTAAGGATGAAGAAAGTTATAGGAGGCACCCATGGTGAAGGTCACCAGAAATGTCTCTCTGGCCCTCGTGGCGATGGCTATTGGGGTTTTGGCCCTGTGGCTTACAAATCGCGCTGTTACACCTAAAGAGGCTACTTGGGAAGATGCGGCGAGGGAGGCCAAAACGGGCGGATACAGGCTTTTCACTGTAGAAGCACTGCGGGCGCCTTATGAGGAAGGTTCTACAGACCTTCTTCTTGTGGACACACGTCAGGAATGGGAGTATCGAACCGGGCATATCAAGGGTGCTGTGAACTTTCCCATGGAGCCGACATGGTTGTCTCGATGGCGAAAAAGAAGCTCCCTTGCAAAACTGCTGGGGCCTGACAAGGACCGTCTTGTTGTCTTCTACTGAGCGGGATTAGCATGAGTCCGAAGCGACTCCGCGGCCCGGGTGGCTGTAAAACTTGGTTACACAAAGGTTTATCGTTATCCCACCGGATATCCTGAATGGCACGCCAAAGGCTTACCTGTAGATAGTGCTCCTGCAGGGCTTGCTGGAATGGTATCCGAGCCTAAGGGAGCGGGCCCACTCCATGGATGGGCCATGATATGGACCCTTGTGGGCATCTTTGTCGGCGGCATTGCCCTAAACTTGACCCCCTGCATCTATCCCCTGATCCCCATCACTGTCTCCTATTTTGGAGGAAGGAGTGGACTCCGCCAAGGAAAACTCCTTATCCACGGCGCATGTTATGTCGGCGGTCTGTCATTAACCAATTCCGTCCTGGGCATTGTGGCGGCTTTGACTGGCGCTCTTATGGGGGCCATCCTCCAGAATCCTGTGGTGCTCAGCGTGGTAGCTGCCATTCTTGTCTTTTTTGCTACAAGTCTTTTCGGGTTCTGGGAATTGCGGCTGCCAAGTGGACTGATTCAGGCCGCATCAAAACCTTACGCAGGTTATTTTGGAACCTTGTTTATGGGATTGACCCTGGGGGTTGTGGCCGCTCCCTGCATCGGCCCGTTTGTTCTGGGACTGCTGGCTTGGGTGGCGAGTATGGGCAGTCCATGGTTGGGCTTCATAATCTTCTTTACCCTAAGCCTCGGCTTGAGCCTTCCCCTCTTTTTCTTGGCCATCTTCTCAGGACAGATTGAGAAACTTCCGCGATCCGGAGAGTGGATGCTCTGGGTGCGAAAACTCATGGGCTGGGTTTTGGTTGGAATGGCTACCTATTTCATTCGGCCGATCTTGCCAAAATCTTTGGGCGTGTTTCTTTTTGCCGTAGTTGCCATATCTGCAGGTCTGCATCTGGGTTGGATTGACCGGACGAGACCTCCATTTAAGGCATTCCAGTGGATTAGGCGAGTTGTTGGTATAGTAGGCCTGGTCATGGCATTCATCGTTATAGGTTCATGGCTAATTCGAGGACCAGGTGTGAGTTGGCAGGCATATTCTGATGAACTTCTCTTAGAGGCACGTAGACTGAAAAAGCCGGTAATCATCGATTTCTATGCTGACTGGTGCAGCCCTTGCCTCAAACTGGATAAGGTCACCTTTCACGATCCTGAAACCGTCAAACAAGCAGGGCAAGACTTTGTCATGATCAAGGTGAATCTCACCAGGGGAGGTAATCCTGTTTATGAGCGCCTGCTTCGGGAATATGGGATCAAAGGTGTTCCCACAATTGTGTTTTTAGACAATCAGGGAAAAGAACTGCCGGCTCTTCGCCTTGTTGATTTTGTTCAGCCCAATGAATTCCTGATGCGGATGGCGATGGCTAAGAAGGGTCCTGACACAGGATTGTGAGAAGAAAGAAAAGGGCGGAGATTAGGGACGCCTATGATTTTATGCTGTCCTTATCCTGCGGGTTTGAAGATGAAGTGACCAAGGCATAAAATCATAGGCGTCCCCCTTTTCATCTCTAACGGGTCCTTCCACAACGGCAATAATCCAAGCTGCCCGATGCCGTAATCTGTCTCACCTTGACGTACCAGTCCATCTATGGCTACATTGGTCATAGCAGGAATGGAGCGCACATCACTTCTCTTCGCTTTTTGGTGAAAATGCCTTTACCAGGTAACTTGCTCACTACAGCAATGGCGGTCATGCCCCACAAGAACGTGGACAGAGCCCTTGAGTTGGCTCTCTCCATGGACGTGCCCTTCTGGCCGCAACTCCCGCTTGTCAGCTATTATGAAGATATGTATGTCCAGGCGTCGGAGCATTTTCCCGGCATCGTGCTCGATATGGACAAGCGCACTCTGCGTTTTTCAATGGACAAATTCATGAACGAATTTGAAGAGACCATGGCCCATTTCCATGAGCCGGAATATTTTGACATTAGCGATACATATTCCGTTGTCTATAAGCGTTTTTTGTCCATGGATCTATCCGGTCGGCCAGCCATTCGGGGGCAGCTCGAAGGGCCCATTAGCTTTGGGCTCTATGTGGTCGACCAGGATGATCGCCCCATCCTCTTTAATGATACGATCCGACCATTCATGCTGGAGTTCATGGCCAAACGAGCGAATGTGCAACTGAACCGACTCAAAAAACGGAACCCAAATGCGTTCATGTACATGGATGAACCGGGGCTTCAGTTTATATTCAGCGCAATGGCGGGATATACAGACGTGGCTGCACGGGCTGATATGGAGTGGTTTTTTTCTATGATAGAGAGGCCACGCGGAGTGCATTTGTGCGGAAACCCGGATTGGGACTTTCTTCTTGGACTGGATATCGACATCCTGTCTCTTGATATCCATACAAACGGCGAGGTGTTTGTGTGTTATGCCGCATCGATTCGAGACTTCTTAGAGCGCGGAGGAACTCTTGTCTGGGGTATTGTACCCACGAATTTTGAGCCCTTTGAAAAGGACAACATTGACTCGCTGCAAAAACGCCTGGAAGAGGCCTGGAGATCCCTCCAAGAAAGTGGCATAGATTTGGAGCTTCTTGTCTCCCGGAGTATGCTTTCTCCTGCCACCTGTTGCCTCGTAAATCCGGATGGTGACAAGACCGTGGAAAAGGCATTCGAAATGGTCCAGAATCTATCTTCTATGCTTCGCGAACAATACAATCTTCTGTAACCGTTGAAAAAGGGCCACGCTCATCATATTATGTTAGGGAAAAGAAGCACGGTGAGTATCAAGCACTGAAACGCACTATTCAACCATGGAGGAGGTAGACAATGTCAGAGCATCCAAAAGGCGCTATTCTGCAGCGCGACAAGACAACGTACGCAATAGTCCCGAGGACGCCGGTAGGCCTTGTCAGCGTTGACGACTTGGAAGGAATCGTCAAGGTTGTCCGGAAGTATGAAATACCAGTTGTCAAGATTACCTCGGGTCAGCGTTTTGCATTGGTGGGAATAAAGAAAGAGGATGTGGACAAGATTTGGAAAGACCTGGGTATGGATGTTGGCAAAGCAACGGAACTTTGCCTGCATTATGTCCAGGCCTGTCCT
>MAVP01000117.1 GCA_001751075.1 Desulfobacterales bacterium S7086C20
AGAAAGTTCATAGGAATCATGCAAAACTGCATACTTGCCCCGCCCTGCAAGAATAGGACATAAAAACGATCATCCAGTCCAAGGAGCCTTTTTACCCGGGTTATGGTATCCTCAATAACATCATCAAACCATTTTGACCGATGGCTTACTTCTGCAATAGACATCCCCGATCCTTTGAAATTTAAAAGCTCTTCTTGGATCTCTTCTAAAACCGACAAGGGAAGTGCCGCCGGTCCCGCGTTGAAATTACAGATCCTCTTGCTCATTTTGACCTCCTAAGGGCTCGCGCAAAAATAACTTCACATTTTGGCATCTCAGCTTCAGCCCATCTTTGACCGATGTCTCATTCACAAAATCCTCGAAATAGCTCGCTATGTCTCCGGTTTTGCTCAATCGGATCGGTCAAATCTGCACCAAGTCTGAGTGCCAACTCTGCGAACTTATTTTTGTGCGAGCCCTAACGTTCCGGTGAACGCTACAAAGAAAAGATTATTGGTGTCAAGGGAAAAGGCAAGCCGAGTGAGCAAGATCTTGACAATAGGTGTGTTTTGGAAGTAAAAGGAGGTTTATTGTATAACTATGCGGAGGTTCTCGATAACAATTCGCATGGCGGCTTTTTTTGAAAGGAGAGCTGAAATTGAAAGTCTTGGTAAGTGACAAGCTGGCCGATGTCGGCATCAAGATGTTCGAAGAAACGGAAGGTATCGATGTAGACGTAAATACCGGGCTTTCTCCGGAAGAATTAAGATCAATCATCGGCAATTACGATGCCCTGGTTATTAGAAGCGCCACGAAGGTAACACAAGAAATCTTGGAGGCGGCCCCTCAACTAAAGGTAATAGGCAGGGCCGGTATCGGGCTTGACAATGTTGACATACTGGCAGCCACTAAACAAGGGGTAGTAGTCATGAATACCCCGGAAGGAAACGTCATAACTACCGCCGAGCATGCCATTGCCATGATGCTCGCCCTTTCGCGCAATATTCCTCAAGGGACCGCATCTCTCAAGGAGGGCAGATGGGAGAAGAAAAAGCTTCAAGGCAAAGAGGTCTTTGGCAAGACTATCGGGGTCCTTGGCTATGGCCGGATCGGGAGCATAGTCGCTGACCGCGCTTTCGGATTGAAGATGCGGGTAATCGTACACGATCCCTACGCAAGCAGAGAAATGGTAGAACAAAAGGGCTTTGAACTGGTTTCTCTGGAAGAGTTTTGTGAGCAATCGGATTACATAACCATTCATGTGCCGAAGATGAAAGAGACCCTCAATTTTATCAACAAAGAGGTCTTTGACAAGATGAAACCGGGCGTGATGATCGTCCACTGTGCCAGAGGCGGTATTGTAAACGAAAACGACCTTGCCGATGCCTTAAAATCCGGCAAAGTCGGGGGGGCAGCCCTTGACGTATTCGAGACCGAGCCTCCAGGTCGTTCGGCCCTTTTTGAATTTGAAAATGTGATTTGCACGCCACACCTCGGGGCATCAACGGCTGAGGCACAAACGAACGTTGCTGTAGCCGTTTCCCAACAGATCATACGTTATCTTAAGACCAGTACAATAATAAATGCAGTAAATGTACCCTCTGTGACCGGTGAGGCCCTCACCAGGCTTCGTCCCTATTTGACGTTGGCCGAACGTATGGGCGCCCTACAAGCCCAGTTAGGTCAAGGTGCTCCAAAGGAACTTAACATAAGGTATGCGGGAGATTTTTCCAGCCTAGATCTTACACCGATTACAACGGCAGCCCTAAAGGGCATGCTTACCCCGTTCTTAAAAGACGAAGTGAACTTTATCAATGCGCCTGTAATTGCCAAAGAACGGGGAATAAAGGTAGTTGAGTCTCGTAGCGCCGAAGCGGAAGATTATAACACCCTTATAACATTGGAGACAATGGCATCTGAAGGCTCGGGTAAAATTTCGGGAACAATATTCGGCAAGCATGAACCACGGATTGTCAGGATCAACGACTTCAGGCTGGAAGTCGTCCCGGAAGGACACCTTCTCCTTGTCCACAACGAGGATAAACCTGGGGCCATTGGTAGCATTGGAACAGTGCTTGGCAAACACAAGGTGAATATCGCGCGCATGTACGTTGGTCAGGAGAAAGATGGCAAACGAAATATCATTTTTTTGGATACCGATACTACAACATCACCTGAAGCCCTAAAAGAGCTTAAGGCCCTTCCCATGGTAAAGTCGGTCGTGCCGTTGGAATTGTAGTAACCGTTGAACGGTTGCAAAAAACTATATGGAGGCTAATATGGCGGAAGACAACAAGGGGTTTGTAATAAAGGACAGAAGGTCATTTGGTTCGGAAGCTGAAAAACCAAGCTCCGAAACACCTGAAGAAAGCCGTGAACAGAAAGAATCAGAAGTCAAAGAAGAAGCGGCAAAGACCGAAGAAAAAACTGCCTCCAGCGAGGAAGTGCAACTTCCCGAGGTAAACTTTTCCACCTTCATTTTTTCGCTCAGCTCATCGGCTTTCTTCCATCTCGGGGAGATAGAAGATCCCTCAACCGGTACGAAGCAAAAGAACCTTCCCATGGCAAAACATACCATAGACATCTTGGGAATGCTGAAAGAAAAGACCGAGGGAAACTTAACGGAAGATGAGACCCAGTTGTTGACAAATATCCTCTATGATCTGAGGATGCGTTATGTAAAAGATAAATCATAAAAGGAGAAATGGTGATGAGTTTAATTAAACAGGCCGGAAAAGGTAAACCTCGCCCGGCTATGATGACCGTGGCATTGGCCTCGATATTTCTTAGCGTATTTGTGGCCACTGGTTTTTATATTAAAGGAAACTCTTGTGCTTCTAGTTCATCAAGAGCATTAGCGCCGCAAAGCTTCGCGGGGGTGGCGGAAGCGGTAAGTCCGGCCGTTGTCAATATCAGCACTGAAAAGGTTATAAAGAGCCCAGGTGGACCAAGCTTTAGACATTTTCAAGGCCCATTTGGTGAAAATGACCCATTCCATGATTTTTTTGAAAGGTTCTTTGGCAATAGGCCTCGGCGAGAATTCAAGCAGCGCAGTCTTGGTTCAGGCTTTATCATCGACAAGGAAGGTTTTATTGTTACCAACAATCATGTAGTCGAGAATGCCGACAAGATCAAGGTCAAGCTTAGTAACGACAGGGAATATCCTGCCACTGTTGTGGGAAGAGACACGAAGACCGACATTGCTCTGCTTAAGGTCGACAATCTGCAAGACATCGGGATTGCAAGACTGGGCGACTCCGATGATCTAAAAGTCGGCGAGTGGGTTGTGGCTATTGGAAGTCCCTTCGGGCTGGAGCATACGGTCACAGCAGGCATCGTGAGTGCCAAAGGTCGTGTTATCGGTTCCGGACCATATGACGATTTTATCCAGACCGATGCATCCATCAACCCCGGAAACAGTGGAGGCCCTCTCGTAAATATGAATGGTGAAGTTGTGGGTATTAATACGGCCATTGTCTCCAGGGGCGGCGGAAACGTCGGGATCGGCTTTGCTATACCGATCAACATGGCCCGAGGAATAATTGGTCAGCTCCAAACCTCTGGATCTGTAACAAGGGGGTGGCTCGGGGTAACCATTCAGGATCTCACGCCGGAACTTGCGGATTACTATGGCCTCGAGGGTGTCAAAGGGGCCATGGTCGGTGAAGTATTCAAGGGAGATCCGGCAGAAAAAGCAGGCATTAAGGCCAAAGATGTTATTGTTGAAGTCGACGGGGAAAAGATAGGTAGCAGCCGCGATCTGTCACGGGTTATTGCAGCTACCCATGTGGGTGAAAAGGTCACAATCAAGGTGCTTAGAAATGGCAGGGAACGGACGTTTCGCATCAAGATAGTAAAACGCACAGACGACAAAGAGGCCATGGCCATGCATGACTCCGGCGAAGTGACCGACCTGGGGATGGCTGTATCCTCCTTGACCCCGGATCTGGCCAGGCGTCTGAATATCCCGGAAACACAAGGCGTTGTAGTTATTGCTGTGAACAGAGACACTCCGGCATCAAAAGCCGGAGTTCAGGAAGGGGATCTGATCCTAGAAGTAAACCACAAGCTGGTCAAGTCAGTTCAGGATTATCGCAAATACGTAGAAGAGGTTAGGAAAGGCGAAATCGTCTCACTCCTTATGAAGAGAAGGGCCGGCTTAGTTGCCTTAAGGGTCAGAAAATAGGTTGTGGTGGACTCCCTTACCGTATCATCACCTGCCAAGATTAATCTCTTCCTTAAAGTAGTTGGGCGACGAACGGATGGCTACCATGATCTCCAAACCCTTATGTGTCGGGTGAATTTGTGTGACAACGTAATACTGTCCTTCAACCGAACATCAATCACTGCCTGTTGTAATCACCCAGATGTCCCAGACGGGAAGGAAAACTTGGCCCACAAGGCTGCCGCCCTGTTTTTTAAGACTCTTTCAATAAAAGGTGGGGTGGATATATATATTGAAAAGAAGATACCTGTAGCAGCCGGCCTGGGCGGTGGAAGCAGCAATGCCGCCACGGTATTGATGGCCCTCAATCAACACCATGGTTTCCCCTTTGCCGATAAGGAACTCATGAATTTGGGGCTTAAGATAGGTGCGGATGTACCCTTTTTCATCCTCAAGCACACAGCATTTGTAACAGGGATTGGACAAATCCTTGAGGCCTTTAAGGGTATGTTCCTTTTCTGGACGGTCTTGGTACATCCGAGAGTTTCCATATCTACCGCATGGGTCTACGAACACCTAAATTTGGGATTGACAAATTGCCAAGAATCCTATAATGTTTCAAAGTTTTCGGAGGACTTTTCCAGGTTCAAAGGTCTTTTATGTAATGATTTAGAGTATGTAACGGCCGAGAAGTTTCCAGAGATATGCTCCATCAAAAAGGCCCTCCTTGATCAGGGTGCCGACGGGGCTCTCATGTCGGGGAGCGGTCCGACTGTTTTCGGGCTTTTTCAAAGTCAAAGTCAAGCTTTTTTGGCCTTTAAGGCAATGAAAGGTCAACAACGCTGGGATGTGTATCTGGCGGATTTATTGCTTCCTTGACAGGTGTTGGGGTGTAGTCAAGCGGTAAGACACAGGATTTTGGTTCCTGCATTCGGAGGTTCGAATCCTCCCACCCCAGCCACGTGTTGTATGAAAATTTTTTGTCACAGGTGTTAATCTATGAATGGTCTTGTTGTTTTCGCCGGCAATTCTAACCTTGCGCTAGCCGAAAGCGTGTGTGACGGCATAGGAATCAATCTGGGCAAAGCCAAAGTCGGAAGATTCAGCGACGGTGAAACCCAGATAGAAATTAAGGAAAATGTACGAGGCAAGGACGTTTTTGTCATACAGTCCACCTGTGCCCCGGTAAATGACCATCTGGTAGAACTCTTGCTGATGATAGATGCCTTTAAGCGTGCATCAGCAAAACGGATAACGGCTGTTATCCCTTACTATGGCTATGCGCGACAGGACAAGAAGGTTGCTCCTCGTGTGCCAATCAGTGCAAAACTGGTAGCAGATTTGATTACAACGGCGGGCGCCGCCCGGGTCATTACTATGGATCTTCACGCGGGCCAGATCCAGGGTTTTTTTACTATTCCCGTGGATAACCTCTTTGCGGCGCCGGCTATCTTGGACTACATCAAGGCGGAATTTGACAATAATACGGTCATTGTATCTCCGGACGCGGGGGGGGTAGAGCGGGCCAGAGCCTTCGCCAAACGCCTCAATACTCAACTGGCCATTATCGACAAACGACGCTTGGCCCCGAATAAGGCTCAAGCCATGAACGTGGTCGGCAATGTGGAGGGGAAAACAGCTATCATCGTGGACGACATGGTTGACACCGCAGGAACACTTACTGAAGGCGCCATGGCCTTAAAGGAACATGGGGCATCAGAAATTCACGCCTGCTGTGCGCATGCGATCCTCTCAGGCCCCGCTATTGATCGCATTACCGACTCGGAAATAAAGACGCTTGTTGTGACAAATACAAATCCGTTGATGGGAAATGCCGGTAAATGCGGTAAGATCAGAGTATTGTCGATATCAAAGCTCTTGGCAGAAGCCATTCAACGCTCTCATACGGGCAGTTCTGTAAGTTCACTTTTTGTTTAAGGAGGTTATCATTGGATATATTCGACCTTAAGGCAACTCAAAGAAAAGAAACCGGCAAAGGCCATGCACGAACACTCAGACGACAGGGGCTAATCCCTGCGGTGTTATATGGCCCCAAGACTGAATCCATCCCTTTGACCATATCATCCCGAGATCTTCGCGATATCTACAAGGAAAGTGGCAGCGAACACATGGTATTGAATTTGACAATAGAAAACGGTGGCACAAAGAAAAAGACCGTCATGATTAAGGAGCTTCAAACCCTTCCTGCCACCAGCCAGTATCTTCACGTAGATTTCTATGAGATATCCTTGGATCAAGCGATTGTAGTAAAGGTTCCTGTTAAAGTCGTCGGAACAGCAGAAGGGGTCGAGCGCGGCGGAATTATGCAGATGGTGCGTCATGAGTTGGAGATTTCTTGTCTGCCAACTGAAGTGCCGGCCAGAATTGAAGTAGATATCTCAAAGCTTGACATCGGAGACTCTTTGCACATGGATGAGATCGAGGTAGGTGAAAAAGTAACGCTTTTATACGACACAAACTTCACCGTGGTTACCATTGTTGCACCTACTGTGGAAGAAGAGCCTGAAGAGGAATTGCTGGAAGAAGGTGAAGAGATCGAAGGCGAAGAGGCTGAAGGTGAAGAGGCTGAAAAGGCCAAAGACAAACCTGCTGAAACGTAGAATGTAGATGTTGGAGGACCGCACTCGCTTGATTGTTGGGTTGGGCAACCCAGGGGAAAAATACCAGTTTACGCGCCACAATATTGGATTCATGGTAGTCGATCATCTAGCGCAAGACTGGCGGCTGGCATTGGATAAACAGAAGTTTGACACCGCCTTCGGGCGCGGAAAGGTGGAAAACTTGCCGGTTATCCTGGCCAAGCCAATGACTTTCATGAACCGTGTTGGGCCGGCGGTTAGGAACTTGGCCCACTTTTTTAGGTTGGATACACAAGATATCACAGTCATTCACGATGACCTGGATCTTGTATTTGGCACACTCAAAATTAAAGAGAAAGGAGGGGATGGAGGACATAACGGTGTGAAGTCTCTGATCGCCGCTTTTGGGACTGACGCATTTACCCGTATCCGAATCGGTATCGGCCGTCCTCAAGACGAACAAGGAATAACCAATTACGTCTTGAGCAAGTTTGATGCTAAGCAGGAAGGCTTAATTCAAGACATTATCATGGCAGGACAGGATGCGGTGGAAATAGTCCTTTCTAAAGGGGTTTCAGAGGCAATGGATCGGTTTCATGGTAAGAAAATTCCAGAAAGTAATGTTGGGAGGAAACTATGAGTGGACTTTATAGTAATGCAGAGCTTTACAGTACACTGGTTGGTGCGGTAGGTGTCATTTTCGCGCTGATGATGGAAAAAAACGTAAAAAACGCCCCGGCAGGGGATGAGAAAATGAACGAGATCGCTGGCGCGATCAAGGAAGGTGCTATTGCCTACCTGAACCGTCAGTTAAAGACTGTTT
>MAVP01000118.1 GCA_001751075.1 Desulfobacterales bacterium S7086C20
GTCATTTTGCGAATGACATTGCGCGATTCTGGGAAGAGATTCAGAAATCACCTGGCGTTAAAAATGTCAAACTGTTTGAGGGTCTTAGCCCGAGTTTTTGACATTTAGTCATGTGTTTTCTGAATCCCAGAATCGTGCACGGAAAGAGCAAAATCAGACTTTTTGCGAAATCGTCAAAAGTTGAGTTTCGAAAGATAAAAACGTGCAATGCACAAACCTTACAACCAAAAAAAGATTTTGGGGATGCCTCCTGGCCCTGGGAATCTCGTCCGTTTCCGTACAACTTGTCATGATACGCGAGATTATGTCCACTTTCAGTGGCAACGAGTTGGTTATAGGCCTTGTCATTGGCTTCTGGCTTCTCTTTACAGGCATGGGGAGTGCCCTCGGTGTCCCATTGGCAAAAAGGGCGCGGCCCTTGACAATCCTTTTTTGGGGGCATGTCCTCGTGGCGCTCTTGCCTTTTGGACAGATTGTAGCCCTCCGAGCCCTTCCGCTCCTTTGGGTTAGAGGTGAGATGCAGGGGCTGGGCCCAGCAATCTTTTCAAGCGGGGCAATCCTCATTCCCTATTGTATTGTCGCCGGTGCAATGATACCCGTAGCAGGATCCTTCCTTTCCGGCAAGAAGACTACCACCAGAGTATACATCGCAGATGCCATTGGCGACATTGCGGGTGGACTCCTGTTCAGCTTCATCTTTGTCTACACCTTTTCTCACTGGAACAGCCTGATCTTACTGGCAGTGTTAAATCTCCTTGCAGCCGCGATGATGACATCACTTACCGGTCTTATCGGCTTAGCCATACTTGCAGTTGGCATTGTTACAACCAATCCTATTGACATGGCTACGATCTCTTGGCGCTTCCCGGGCCAACAAATCATCGTTCACAAGAGCACCCCCTTTGCACAGCTCACTATCTCAAAGACGGGCAAACAACTAAATATATTTCAAGATGCCATTCCGTTATTTTCTACTAATGATCTTCACATAGAAGCCAAGACACATCTTGGCCTCTGTCAGATCGATCGTGGGGCAAATGTCTTGTTGATCGCGGGCGGGGTCTTCGGAACCATTGAAGAGATCGCCAAACACGATCCAAACCGGATTGACTACGTCGAACTCGACCCCGCCATCCTCGATCTGGACAAGACCATTGGCAAGAGCCTTACTCTGCCCTTTGTCCATGTCCACGTGGGGGATGGGCGCCTTTTTTTAAAGAATGTGGCCATGAAATACGATGCCATTATTGTCGATCTTCCTAACCCGGAGAACGGACAGCTAAACCGGTTTTACACGCAGGAGTTCTTTTATGAGGTGAAATCAATCCTTTCTCCAGGAGGGATTTTGTCGTTTTCCCTCGTGGGGGCTGAAAACTATGTGGAAGAAAAGGGGTTGGCCGTTAATGACTCAGTCTATACGGCGCTAAAAAAAACCTTTAATCATGTTCTGGTCTTTCCTGGATTAACCCATTACTACCTGGCCTCCAGCGCCCCTCTGACAACAGATATTGCGGATGTACTGGCAAAGCGCAAGATCTCCACAAAACAACTTGTGGACTATGATCTTACCACCATGACAGATCCTTTTCGCATAAACCATCTTAGAAGACTCCTTGATCGGCAAGACACCTCGCCAAATATGGACCTATCGCCGGCAGCTTTTGGGTATTTACTAGATATGTGGCTAAAACAAACGGGAAGCTCAAAGGCCCTTCTTTACGTTATTTTCCTGTTGGTTCTGGGCTTTGCAGCCCTTGTGTGCCGTAAGGAGTTGAACAACTTTACAATCATGACTTCGGGATATGCGGCCATGGCCTTTGAGTTGTCTCTTATTTTCTTGTTTCAGGTCATATATGGCTACGTATATTTGCGGATGTGCATCTTTATAACACTTTTTATGATAGGATCCGCCGCCGGCGCCTTTGTCTCCGGACGGATAAATAAGACCGAACGCCGGCAGATACTAATAGCTGACTTTACACTTGTCGTGCTGGCTGTTGCCGCAGGTTTTGGAGCAACATTCGGGGTGCACTTCACTGGACCCGCTCTATTTGTCATGCAATATGCAATAATTCCAGCACTGATCTTTCTTGTAGCCTTTGCGACCGGCTGTCAATTTTCAGCTGTCTCGCGCATTTCCCGTGGCAGTGGCACAGAAATCACGGGACGTCTTTATGTAGCAGACCTTGCAGGCGCTGCTTGCGGAACTATATTGACAGGCCTGATCTTTATCCCTAAGATTGGGATTATGGGGGTTTTAGTTTCGGTAATCATTTTAAAAACTATTAGCCTTGGATTAAACGTACGGTTTCGAAGCCCCGCAACGTAGTGGTAAAGTTCCCGAAGGCACTTATGGAAACATCCCGCCGAGAGTTCATAAAGACTACCTTCTGCGCAACCTGTAGTGCCATGCTTTTCCCGTGGGAGCATGCTTGGGCCAAGGAGGGATTCTCTCCTGCTGACGCTCATGTAAAAGAGGCCTATTTCTACAGTAAGCTTGGAGACAACACGGTCCAGTGTGGAACGTGCCCCCACGAATGTGTGGTAACACCTGGAAAGAGGGGAAGATGTCGTACAAAGGCAAATATAGGCGGGAAACTCTATACCATTTCTTATGCCAACCCTTGTACTGTCCATGTTGACCCAGTAGAAAAAAAGCCGTTACTCCACTTTTATCCCGGAACAAAGGCATTCTCATTGGCAGTGGCAGGGTGCAATTTCCACTGCTTGAACTGCCAGAATTGGGAGATATCTCAAACCAGTCCGGACAAAACACGAAACTACAATATCTTGCCGGAAAAGATAGTTTCCATGGCCTCTGAATACAATTGCAAGAGTATTGCCTATACCTATTCTGAGGCCACAACCTTTTTTGAATACATGGTCGATATATCGGGGCGAGCAAAGAAGGAAGGAATCAAGAATATCTGGGTCAGTAATGCCTATATTCGCCAGCCGGCCTTAAAGAGGCTCTGCGAAGTAATTGATGCGGCCAGTGTCAATCTAAAAAGCTTTTCTGATAAGATCTACCGCGATCTTAACGGTGGGCATCTTGAGCCGGTCCTTGAAACCTTCAAAACCCTACATGAGCGCGGGATCTGGATGGAAATCATAAATCTTGTTATCCCTACTTATACAGACGATATGGAAATAATTAAAAAGATGTGCGCCTGGATCGTGGAAAACCTTGGAACCTCGTACCCCCTTCATTTTTCCAGGTTTTTTCCTCAGTATAAACTTGTCCACCTCCCACCAACGCCGGTAGAAGTCTTGGAACAGGCCAAAGAAGTGGCTACTAAAGAAGGGCTTCACCATGTTTACCTGGGAAATGTTGCAGGCGGATGTGACAAAACCCTGTGCCCTAACTGTAAAGAAACTGTAATTGAAAGGCGCGGATACACGATTTTGACGAACAAGATAGAAGATGGAAAGTGCCCGTCTTGCAAAACATCTATTAATGGTAGGTGGTAAGTTCTCAATAACCTGGGGCGAAGGGGTCTTTTTTAAAAGGCGGTATCTTTGTCGTTATTTCGGACTCTCGCAGTGGTCGGATATTGTGATTGCCCCAAATGTCCTTATGAGCTTGGCACGGGCTTGGCCAATCACAAAATATCCGGCCACGTTTCCCGGATTTGATTGATGCCGCCTTTTAAAAAAGACCCCTTCGCCACGCTTAGCACCAGCACTTTTTGAGATGTAACGGTAAGTGGGAGTAATAATGAAAAAGCCCCTATTTATTTCACTCATCATCGCCTTCGTAATGCTTTGGACGTCAGGCTTGTCATACGCCTCCGAGAAGGCCAACTCGAAATCACGGCCACCAGCAGTAGCGGGGATGTTCTATCCGGACAGCCCAAAAGAACTCAGAAAAAAGGTTCGCGCCTTCTTAGACAATGTCTCCGGGACGAAGATTCAAGGAAAAATCCGGGGACTGGTTTCACCACATGCAGGGTATATATACTCAGGCATTGTAGCCGCCGCCGGATATAAGCAAATCGACCCGTCCATAGAAAGAGTCATACTCCTTGGACCGAGTCACCGCGCCCCCTTAAACGGAGCATCAATTCCTGAAGTAAAATCGTATCAAACACCACTAGGAGATGTTCAACTAGACGAGTCGGCATCAATTCTTAGAAAATCGTCATTCTTTCACTCTGTTTACAAGGCACACGAAAAGGAACACAGCCTTGAGGTTCAACTCCCCTTCCTCCAGGTCATAGTCAAAGACTTTAAGATTGTACCGATCCTGACAAATAATGCTGACCCAGAGGCGCTTGCTGCTATCCTTGCGCCACATATCAACAGTAAGACTCTAGTTGTGGCAAGCTCTGATCTTTCTCACTACTATTCTTATGAAACTGCAGTACCCCTGGACCGCATCTGTACCAAGGCCATTACTGATTTTAATTTCTCCGACATGGTCATGTGCGAGGCATGTGGGAAGCAGGCTGTCTTAACGCTTATGCGCATTGCTAAGATCAAAGGTTGGCAGAGCATTTTGATTGACTACAAGAACTCCGGGGACACTGCCGGAAGAAAGAATCGTGTGGTAGGTTACACCAGCATCGCCTTTGTAGAAAGAAAGGAGACATCAGCAAAGATGAAAAGAGACCACCTGCCTGTTCAGGACAAGAAAGGCCTTCTTAAGCTTGCCCGTTCCGCTATTGAGTCCAGGCTTGTAAAAGGTGCTAAGGTAGTAAGGCCGCAGGCTTGCTCATCTACCCTTTTAGAGGATCGAGGCTGTTTTGTGACATTGCACAAAAATGGTCAACTTAGGGGATGTATCGGCAGTATTGAACCCGTCTCCCCCCTGGTGGAATGTATTGAAGAACACGCCCAGAGCGCCGCATTCCGTGATCCTCGATTCCCTCCGTTGACGGCAGAGGAACTGCCGGAAATAGACATTGAGGTCAGTGTCTTAACGGTGCCGAAGAAATTGAGTTTCAAGGATGGCAAGGACCTTAAAGATCAACTCAAACCGCTTGTTCATGGTGTTATTCTGTCCAGGGGATTTAAGAAATCAACCTTCCTTCCCCAGGTATGGAAGCAACTGCCGGACAAGGAAGCATTCCTGGAACACCTGTGCGTGAAGGGGGGCATGTCACAAAATGGATGGCAGGACCCGAAAACCGAAGTAAGGGTTTATGAAGCAGAAGTATTTGGAGAAAAAGAGTAAGCTCTCGCCCTCAGGGCTCGCTCAAAGATAAGTCCGCAGAGTTGGCGCTCAGATTTGGTTCAGATTTGGTCGATCCGATTGAGCAAAACCGCAGAAATAGCGAGCTATTTTGAGGAGTTTGTGAATGAGGTATCGGTCAAAGATGGACTGAAGCTGAGATGCCAAAATGTGAAGTTATTTTTGCGCGAGCCCTAAGGAGGTCAAGATGTCGGAAGAACGCGCTTCTGAAGTAATCACAGATTTTGGAGAGATACTCAGGCATAACATGACAATATTTATGCCACGAAAAGGTGAGGTAGCAAACAACGACACCCGTCTTGCCCTAAGAGTTGTCGGGTGGATGTCCGGCAGGTTTGTTCTAACCACCAGTCCCTATGAAAACGGGAGAAAGATAAAGGTTGAAACAGGAAAGACCCATAACATAACATATCTTAGCAAGGGTAAGGTATATGGATTCAGAGCACATCTATTCAGGGAAATACAGACAATGATACCCTTGCTCCTTTTTGACTATCCCCAGGAGGTAGAACGTATTGAACTCCGCAAGGAATCAAGATATACGACCTTCTTTGCTGCCGACATAAGCTCAGAAACCGATGGCGTCCTGGAAATGTACAAAGGCACGATCATCAATATCAGTAAATCCGGCTGTTTTATCAGCCTCAACCAAAATACCATGTGGGATGTGGAACACGAACTTAGCATTACCTTTGACATGCCCACAAACCGTGAGCAATACACCATAAACAGTATCATCCGATCAGTCAAACGGAACAAAGACAAAGATGCCCTTGGCATTGCATTTGTAAATCCGTCGGAAGATTTTAAGGACCAGGTCGACGTAATAGCTTCAGTAGCAGAAGAGGCCCTTTAAGTATAGAAAGGATCCATGGTATGCGCGTTGCCATGTATTACAATAATAGCGACATCCGCTTGGAAGAAGTCCCCACTCCCAAGATCGGCCCGGGCGAACTCCTGATACGCATTGAAGCAAGTGGAATCTGCGGCAGTGATGTAATGGAATGGTATCGGATCAAGAAGGCTCCTTTGGTCCTTGGCCATGAAATTGCCGGACAGGTAGTCGAAGTCGGCCAAGGCATTCACCGCTACAAGAGGCAAGATCGTATTGTTGCGTCTCACCATGTCCCCTGCAATGCCTGTCAATACTGCCTGAAAGGTCATCATACAATGTGTGACACCCTGCGGCAGACAAATTTTGATCCAGGCGGTTTTGCTGAATTTGTCCGCTTGCCTGCTATAAACGTAGATCGCGGAGTATATCCGATACCTCCCTCGGTATCATGGGAAGAAGCTAGCCTTACAGAACCTTTGGCCTGTGTACTCAGGGCACAAAGGATGGCAGGGCTTGCCACTGGAGACACAGTAGCGGTAATCGGAAGCGGCATAGCCGGGCTCCTTCACATACAACTCGCCTGTGCTATGGGTGCTGTCCGGATATTTGCCATTGACATTGCCGAAGAGCGATTAGCTGCAGCCGATAAACTGGGGGCAGATATGGCAATAAATGCCAAAGAAGACATTGTGTCTAAGATACGTCGGGAAAATGACGGGGAGCTGCCGGACAAGGTTTTGGTTTGTACCGGGGCAAGATCGGCGATCTTGCAGGCATTAGACCTAGTAAAGCGGGGAGGCACTGTGCTTTTTTTTGCTCCCACGGAACCGGGTGTGACCATCCCCCTTTCCATCAATGAGCTATTCTTTGGAAATGATGTCACACTAACGACGTCTTATGCGGCAAGCCCGGCAGATCACGTCACTGCCCTTGAACTCATTCGAACCCGACGAGTGCGTGTTGGAGAAATGATATCTCATCGGCTCCCACTGGCAAAAATAAAGGAAGGATTTCGCTTGGTGGCGGATGCCAAGGATTCACTAAAGGTCATTATTGAACCACAACGATAACAGGAGGTAGAAAATAATGCCAGACGCAGAAGGAATTTTGGAGGCACGTACGGCATCTGAGATGCCACCCGAGGACAAAAGTGGAAAGGGGAAACCTATCAAAGGTTCCAACAACCTTGGTTGGGGAATGAGAAACCGCCTGTCACGATTGATTGGCCCGGACGGGCACTGCCAGTTTCTCCCCATAGATCATGGATATTTTCAAGGCCCCACCAGATGCCTTGAGAGACCGTCAGACACAATCAAGGATATTCTCGGTTACGCCGACGGCCTCTTTGTAACCAGAGGCGTACTCCGCTCGTGCATAGACCCTGATGTTGATACTCCTATCATTTTAAGGGTCTCGGGAGGTACAAGCGTTATAGGAAAAGACCTTTCCGATGAAATCATCACAACCAGCATA
>MAVP01000119.1 GCA_001751075.1 Desulfobacterales bacterium S7086C20
TTTCAATCAGGAACCCAGACGATCGCTTCGATTTCAACCAAGAAATCCTCGTGCATTAATTTTGCAACGATAGTGGAACGAGCAGGAAAACCGTTTTGAAAATATCCCTTATAAATTTCATCTAATTCGGAATGATATGCCCTGTCCTTGAGGAAAACGGTTGTCTTCAGTATATTCTCCATTGAAGTACCTGCTGATTCTAAAGTGATCTTGATGTTATCCAATACGAGTCTGCATTGATCAGCAAAGCTTTTAGGTATCTCTCCTGTATCTGGGTTCATTGCCACTTGACCTGCAAGAAAAAGGTGATTACCGACGCGGGAGTACACTGAGTAAGAAGCCCGCGGAATTGGAACACCATCCACCTTGGAAATCTTCGTAATGCTTTCCTTCATTTCCAGTGTCTCCTTTTGTGTTAGTGCCTTGATGAAGAGGCTGAGTCAGTCGATGGCCTTATGCGCTTCCATCATTGACATAAATTCTTCCACAACGGGATCAATAAATTCCGGATCATTAATATGGGCATTGAGTTCCACCAATGGAATAGAACTGGTCAAGTTTTGTTTGAGCGCATCGATTAAAATTTGATTCCCCTCGGGCTCCCAATGGTGGAGACCTTCTCTGTCCGGAAAGGAAAATCCCTTCAAAGGAATGAATACTTTTACAGGTCCTTTCGCCTTGTTGAGTTTTTCGGCGATCTCTTTTCCCACCTCTTTCAACTCATCCGCCGCCAAGCGGACCAGTGTTAGGTGTGGATTATAGTTGAAGTGCTTTCGTCCTTTCATGTCATCCGACATGGTTTCCGGAGCGCCCTGAACCGTATAATTACCGCTCCCTGGAGCAATCACCTGTGGCAACCCCATAGCCCCCGCAGCCGTCAACCGGCCTTCTCGAATGGCGCCATGCAGCCCCCGAACATAGCGATCCCCAATCTCATGAAGGTTTATGTCCAGGACTCCCCGGAAAGCCCCTTCCAGAATCATGTCTTCCATAGCAATGCCGCCCGTCCCATTCTGATGAAAGGCGACCACCTCATACCCGTGGTCCTCCAGAATCTTCTTAGCGTGTAAGGCACCAGGTGTAGTAGTTCCTAGCATGGACATGGCGATCGGGATCCCCTCCGGCTTCATGGCTTGCTTATCAAAACTCTGAACCATCCCACAAATGGCACCGGCCGAGTTTTCCAGGATTCGCTTGGTCAAAAAGTTCAGCCCCTGCATGTCTGCCACCGTATGCATGATAGTGAGATCCTTTGTGCCCACATAAAAACCAAAATTGTGCAGTCCATTGGCAACGGTGGAGGCCATTAGGCGTGGTACTCCTGTCGGTAGAGCTCTCATGGCGGAGCAGGCGATTTCCGTGCCCTGGGCTCCTCCGATGCCGATAACCCCCTGTATGCGGTCCTGATCGTACAACTCCATTGCAATGTGCTCGGCTCCACGGCACATAACCTCGGTACATTCTCTCTTATCTCCGGTAGCCACGGCTTCCTTCAAGGAAGTGCCTCCGCTCTTAGCCACTTCGTCCTGGGAAATATCTGGTTTTCCATTAGGCGGAGAAAGGATGCCCGTATCCATGACCAATACACGGATTCCGTGCGACTCGATACATCGCTTCAGGAAAAAAGCTTCTTCTTCCTTGGTATCAAGCGTCGCAATCAATAAAACAGTCTTTTCCATTTTTACTGCCCTCGACTTAAAAGGTGTTTCCCGATTAGACTTATAACCCTTTATTCAAGACGTGGATTGTTCAGGTATCGAGACGTCATTTATTTGGTTTTACTACTACCTTAACCGCACCGCCTATGCGTTCTACAAATGTCTTGAATGCCTTTGAGATATCATCCAGGGGAAAGGAATGGGTGACGTACGGTTTCAACGTCACTTTGCCAGAACCCAGCAAAGAAACAGCCCTGGCAACGTTGGCCCATCCTTCGCCTCGAACAGTGTGTATGGACTTATTTTTCATGAGGAGATCTTCAAAATCGACAAGTACAGGTTCATGGGGTATTCCCAGCAATAAGATTTTCCCCATAGGCTTTAACATTTTAATCGCTGTCATTGGGGCATCCTTTGCACCTGACGACTCCACCACAAGATCGGCACCAATACCCTTTGTCTCCTTCAAGATAATTTCCAAAGGGTCCTCCTCATGTACATTGATCACGCGATCGGCACCCGTTTCTGCACCCACATTGAGTCGAGACGCCCTGGTGCCTATAAGGTATACTTTCTCAGCACCGAAAGCTTTTGCAACCTGAGCGGAGATGAGCCCCAAAGGACCAGGACCGATTACGACCACATGATCACCTGCCACATACCCGCCCACTGTTTGAAAACCATAAAGCACGCAACCGAGATTAGTGATCAAGGAAGCCTCATCAAAATCGATGTGATCCGGAAGAGAATAGACGGTGTTGATATTGTTGATCACATATTGGGCAAAACCGCCATTTGCGGTCATGCCGTTGGCCCGATGTTTTTCAGTTCCGTAGTTCAGACAAGCAGTATAGTTTCCAACTCTGCAGTTTTTACACCTCATACACCCCAGATGTGCCTCCACGGCGACCCTATCTCCTACTTTAAATTCATCTACCGTTTCGCCCAGGGCCGCCACGGTTCCTGCATATTCATGGCCGGGAATGAAATCTCCATACGGTGGCTGCCCGAGAAACGGTTTGTCCATAAGCGCCACATCGGTACTGCAACATGCACATGAGGCAACCTTGAGCAATACCTCCATTGGACCGGGCTTAGGGGTGGGGACCTCCTTGATTTCCAACTGGTTAGAGCCCATCAATACGGCAGCCTTCATTGTTTCGGGTATTGTTGTCATTGACTTTGTCTCCTTTCCTTTCTTTTTCGCAAACCTCATATTATCTGATGAGAACCTTTCCCTTTTTTGGTTACTTGCGTGGGTGGAATCCTCAACTGTTTCGAAAGATGGTTCAGAACGGTAATTCCACAAAATCCGCCCTGGCAGCGTCCCATACCTGCACGGGTAATGTGTTTGACCGCATCCATTGTGTTTGCCCCTCTGCGTATGGCCTCCAGGATTTCCGCTTCCATTACCTGTTCACACCGGCAAACAACGTGCGCGTACTTAGGGTTGGAAGCGATCATTTTCTTTCTTTCGGATAGAGAGCCAGGCTCGAATCTGGGCCATCCGACCCTCTTCTTTTGAAAGTCCCTTTTCTCCACCATAACCATGCCTGCATCAGAGAGCAGTTTTGTCATCAGTTCTGCAATCGCCGGAGCGGCGGTCAGTCCAGGTGAACCAATGATGGCATGAATGACACCGGGGGCATGATCCGATTGTGCTATGTAGAAATCCCCTCGAGGTGCTTTGTTATTCTCGGAACGGATACCTGCGAAAGATGTAATGATGTCTTTTTCTGATATGGCAGGGATGAGTTCCTTGCCCATTGCTATAACCTCTTGAAGTTTTTCACGTGTTACCTTTGTATCCCTTTTGTTTTCCGGCGTCGTAAAGTATCCGAGTCCAATTAATAGATTTCCATGGCTGGTTGGACTAATCAACTGGCTATGATCCTTACCATAGGTTCCATAAACCATATTGCTGACGAGATGAGAGGATGATTTGTCCAAAATCGCCATCGTGCCTTTTGTGAGCGTCAGATGGATGTCACTGTCTCCCACCATCCGAGCCATTTCATCTGCGAAAAGCCCTGCAGCATTTATGATATAATGCGTCTTCAATCGGCCCTTTTGGGTCTGGATAGAAAACCCGTAATCCACCTCCCTTGTTATGTTTAAAACAGGTGTATCGAAATAGACATGAAACCCGTTTTGCATGGCGTTTTCTGTCAGTGCAAAGGTCCATTCAGGGGCATAAATTGCGCCGCTGCATTTCTTCCCATAAAGGGCGCCGATTGCGCTTTTAGTGACCTGGGGCTCAACTTCCCATAATTTTTCCGGACCGATTATTCTATGCCCGGCTGAAACGTGATTTTCCTTTGCCCAATTGTTGGCGGCCTCCAATTTTACTAACTGGGACGGCTCAAGTGCCACAAATATCTCATCCACCTCTTTAAAAACCACATCCAATTCTTCTGCCAATTTCTTGTACCGAAGGGCAGCGTTGTATGCGAGCTCAATCCTTAATGGTCCTGACGGGAAAAGGAGTGGGGAATGAAGCACGGATGGATTTGCTTTTGAGACACCGAATCCTGAAAAGGTCTCTTTTTCCAATAAGGCGAATCTACCTTCAAACTTAGAAACTTCTCTCGCGATCATGGAGCCCACAATACCGGCACCGATTACGACAACATCATAATCTCCACAATATGGGAGGTTCTCAATGGAAACTTCTGTCACTTTTATTCTCCAGGCCTTCTGACAAGCCCATTTCAAGTTGTATGGAGACGGCTATGCTTTAACTGCTTTTAGCAGGACATATCAGAAGGTCAGTACAATCCTTCCAAGCGTAGTCCTACTGCGGAGTGCGTTTAGGGCTTCATTCGCCTGTTCAAATGGGAATGTTTTAGTTACAACCGGTTTGATTTTTCCCTCTTCTATCAGTTTGATGACCTGCATGAGTTCGGGTTTTGTCACGAAGCGAGAACCGATGATTTCCCACTCGTGAAAGTGCATCGCCATGATGTCCAATGGAAATGGTCTCCCAGGTGCGTAACCCACCAGGATAATCTTGCCGCCTCTCTTCAAGGAGGGCAGGGACCAATTAAGGGTTTCTGGAATGCCTACGATTTCGAGCACGACATCAACCCCTATCCCTTTTGTTAGCTCCCTAAGGGCCTCCGGCGCTTCAGCAGGCTCAAGAGTCTCGTCAGCACCAAATTTTTTGGCCAAATCTAAGGCCTTTGGGTCCATGTCGACTACAAAAACCTTTGCCGCATAAAGCTTAGCAATTTGGACAGCATGAATGCCAAGTCCACCTGCTCCAACAATCAAAAGGTTCTGTCCTGGCTTAACATCTGCAAATCGTGTTATGGCATGGAACGGAGTTCCAATAGCATCAGCTACAATCGCCATTTCATGCAGTGGCAGGCCTTTTCTAAATGGGCAAAAAGCATGGGCGGGAATTCGAATGAATTCTGCAAACCCACCCTGGAGATCAAATCCAACCCTGTGGAGATTAAGGCAAAGGTTCTGCCGACCAGTAAGACAATACTGACATTCACGACAGAAAATGCAAAGGAAAACAGCCCCCACATCACCTTCTGCTATGCCAGAGACATCCTTTCCAATGTCCACCACTTCTCCCACGACTTCATGGCCCGGAACAACCGGCAGGGTGACAAACTCTGGGGGGATTTGTCCACCAATAATCTTGAGATCCGTTTGGCAGATACCACACGCCCTTACTCTGAGAAGAAGCTCATCCCCTTTGATCTGGGGTGTATCCATCTCCATCAGTTTTAATGGCAGACCAAACTTTCTAAGGACCATTGCCTTCATGATTTTCTATTCTCCTCGAAAGCTATAGATCTCAAGATAATGTTTTTGGATTAATGATCATCATTAGATGTAAGAAGCCCAAGAACCGGTCGTCGGTCAATTGGGGAATTCTGAATTTAAAGGTTGAGGTATTGTAAGTATTCTGTTGATTTTAAATACTAAAATCTTAAATACCTCAATTCCTAAATCGAATATGCGAATTTAAGAACAGGCCTTAATTTGGTACTCATAAAATAAGGGGACCCAAATTCTTTTTCTTAAAGGCTATTGTTCTGTTCCAATTCATACGCCAAGATATTTTGATCTGATTTCATGATTCTCTTCAAGTTCCTGTGGGGAGGAGGAGTGCACGATCATTCCTCGGTTCATCACATGGATATGGTCTGTTTGCCTGATGGTGAACTGAAGGTTCTGTTCTACCAAGAGAATAGAAATGCCGGTTTGCTGCAGTTTACGGATCACTTCACCAACCTTTTTTACGAAAAGAGGTGCAAGACCCTCCGTGGGTTCATCCATGAGAAGAAGCGAAGGGTTTGTCATCAAGCTGCGTCCGATCGCCAACATCTGTTGTTCGCCTCCGCTCAGCCTGTTTCCCTGGTAGTCTGATCGGTCTTGCAAGGGAGGAAACAGATCGTAAACTCTCTTTAATGTCCAGCCATCGGAGGTGCTCCTGAACACGACCTTCAGATTTTCTTCTACACTGAGCGAGGGGAAGATCTGTCTGCCCTGCGGAACTACGCTCATGCCCAGCTTGGCGATCTGGAAAGGGCGCTTGTCATTGATCTCCTCACCCTGGAACTTCACGATCCCACTTCGAGGAGGTGTGAAGCCAATAAGGGATCGGATAAGTGTCGTTTTCCCCATACCATTTCGGCCCAGGATCCCAATTACCTCACCCTTGCCAACATCCAACGATACTCCCTGCAGTATATGGCTGTCTCCGTAATACGTATGAATGTCCTCAACCTTCAGCAACGGTCTTCCTTTCCGAAATAGATTTCTTGCACTTTTGGATCATTGCTGATCTCTTTCTGGGTTCCCTCAACAAAAACGCAACCTTGATGCAGAACGGTGATTTGATCCGCAACTTGATATGCAACATCCATATCATGTTCAATGATCAAGACCGTGATCTTTGGGTCAAATTTCTTGATGATCGAGGTCATCATCGTCGATTCAGCTGGGGAAAGCCCCGCGGTTGGCTCATCGAGCAGCACCAACATAGGATTGGTGATCAAAACAAGGGTAATCTCGATCTGACGCTGCTCGCCATGAGAGAGATTTTTAACGGATTCATTTGCTTTTTCAGCCATGCCAACACTTGCCAGGATTTCCAGTGCACGCTCATGAAGGTCTCTGTAACCAACCAGGGGCTTAAACATAGAAAACTTCATTTTTTTTAGGCCTACCGCTGCAACGAGAAGGTTTTCTATAATGGTTAAGGTAGGGAAGATATTGGTTATCTGAAAGGTTCGACCTAAACCAAGGTGGGCGCGCCTGTGGCTAGGCATGTGAGTTATATCTTTTCCAAAAATTTTGACTTGGCCACTAGTGGCGGATGTTTCTCCGCTAATGAGATTAAAGAGCGTTGTTTTCCCCGCACCATTGGGCCCGATTATCGCTCGGCGCTCACCAGCACCAACCTGTAAGTTAACGTTCCTCACCGCGTCCAAGCCACCAAATCGCTTTGTCAAACCTTGACATTCCAAGGAAGGCGCACCTGATTCTACCATTGTTGAACCCTTTTTCTCTTACCTTGCATCTGATAACTTTTCAAGAGCCCCAGGATACCTTTGGGGGTGTACATGGCAGTCAGAAAATACACGGCAGCGATAACCATGAGCCACCTGTCAGTGTAAATGCTGACTATGTTTTCCAAAAAGGTCATAATGAATGCACCAAAAATCGGCCCTACTATTGTCCCTGGCCCACCTAGGCCGACCATCAGAACGAGCTTCAGACAATGTACAAGTGTAGCAG